>CAYIBG010000064.1:0-5316 GCA_964361365.1 uncultured Ignavibacteriaceae bacterium
TTCCTGTTGAGCGGCCGCTTTCGAGACGAATTGACTGGGAAAGAGCAAACCGGACTCATCACCGACAACCTTCTGGGGGTTACTTCGGGTGTGCTGTCTGCGCCTCTGAGGGAGTATCTCAGGAGGGTCTCAGGAGTTTCTCTGGACGTGCTATATTACGGAGGTCCTACTGAGTCTGCGGACGTCCGTCTTTCGGGGGAAATCGGAGAAGCAGTCCTACGGTTAGGCGGGCGTGTCCTCAACAACATCAACAACACGAATTTTAGCGTTGAGCTTCCGATGAGCAGTATTGTCGGAATCGAAACCTGGCGGAACCTGATTTTCACTGTCGAACGCCGGGTCGAAGGCATTGACAACTTGCAGGAAAACAGGGCATCAAACGGTGCCCGCCTCCTCTATCGCATAAATTTTTGAATCACACAATGAACTCTTCAACCGATTCCCTTCAGATAAAGATCCTTTCTTTTCTCGCACGCTACCCGGGCGACAGCTTCGAGAGTCGAGAGCTTGCCCGAAGACTTGGAATCAAGCAGGAAACGGAATACTTGCTGCTGAAGCAAACTCTCCGAATTCTCGAGGATAAGAAACTCCTCCAGCGTATGAACGGAAAACGTTATGGCTATTTGCATGTCCTCGAGACTGTCACCGGCAAGCTGGAAAGGACAAGGCAAGGAGTCGGGTTTGTATCAGTCCCGGGGGTTGAAGAAGACATCTTTGTCAGCCCGCGAGATCTGGGGATGGCGACACATGGAGACACCGTGGAGGTTTCCCTTTTTACCCAAAGCACGAGAAAAAAAGAAAAAGGAGGGAAGCGGGAGGGCGAAATCGTGCGTGTGGTGGAACGTGGCAGGACACGCGTTGTTGGAACAATGGAAAAAGGCCGAAATGCTTTTGTGGTGATCCCCGATGACTCGCGTGTTTCACGGGATATCCGTATCGATCAGAACATGGCGGCGGGAGCCGGCGTTGGTGACAAAGTTGTGGTCGAGATTGGTTCGTGGGGGAAAGGACAGTTTAACCCGGAGGGGCGCGTGGTGGAGGTTCTCGGGAAGTCCGGCGAAGTCTCAGCCGAGATATCTTCCGTCTTGCGCGAATTCGGGCTGCCGCCTTCATTTCCACAGGAAGTCGTAAACGAAGCGCAGAATCTCGCGGTTTCCATTCCGGAGTCTGAGCTTCGCCGCAGGCTGGACCTGCGAAAGACAATCTGTTGCACGATCGACCCGGAAGACGCCAAGGATTTTGATGACGCCGTATCGCTTGAGAAGCTGTCGACGGGGGACTACAAACTCGGTGTGCACATAGCGGACGTCTCCTACTATGTGCGGGAAGGAACGATACTAGACAAAGAGGCTCTAACGAGAGGCACCAGTGTGTATTTTCCCAATGGTGTCATTCCGATGCTTCCGGAAAAACTCTCGAACGAAATCTGCAGCCTGCGGCCGAAAGAAGACAGGCTCACCTACTCGGTGTTGATGGAGCTCAGTCCGAAGGGAATCGTTAAAAATTACGAGATTCTCGAATCTGTCATCCACAGCCATCGGAGGTTCTCCTATGAGGAAGTCCAGGCCGTCATAGACGGGAAAGGTTCTTCCGGGGAAACCAACCTGGACGAGCTGCTGTTAGAAATGCACCGGCTGAGTTCGATGCTGACGCGTAAGAGGCTGAGGGAAGGAAGCATCGACTTTGAATCGGCGGAAGCAAAGTTTCGATTTGACGAGGAAGGCAAACCAGCGGAAATCATCAAGAAAACAAGGATGGAAAGCCACCGACTGGTGGAAGAGTTCATGCTCCTCGCCAACCGCGTGGTTGCTCAACACATCGGGCTTGTGAAAAAAGAAGACCACCCGAAACCGTTTCTTTACCGTGTGCATGATTCTCCAGACCCCGAAAGAATCCGCGAACTGTCTGGCTTTGTAGCAAAGTTCGGTTTCACATTAAACTTCGACGGCGGCGTGTCGTCCAAGGAATTGCAAAAACTTCTCGAGCAAGTTCGCGGAACCGAAGTTGAAAACGTGATCAACGAGGTGGCTTTGCGTTCCATGGCGAAGGCAATCTATTCGGAAAGAAACATCGGCCACTACGGGCTTGCGTTCGAATACTACTCTCATTTCACTTCTCCGATCAGACGCTACCCCGACCTTGTGATCCATCGTCTTTTGAAATCGTATCATGAAGGGATCTCGCTGGAAGAGCGCGAAGGTTTCGGGGGCAGGCTTCCGATGATTGCCAAAAAGTCTTCCGAATTGGAACGAAGGGCGATGGAGGCGGAGCGTGCCGCCGTGAAGGTCATGCAAGTGGAATACATGAAGAGGCATGTCGGGGACGAGTTCCCCGCCGTGGTTTCCGGCGTCACAAACTACGGACTTTACGTCGAGGTTGACGATATTCTGGTCGAAGGCATGGCGCACGTACGAGACCTCACGGATGATTACTACGTGTACGATGAAAAGCACTATTCGCTTGTCGGCCGTCACAAAGGAAAGAAGTATCGTTTGGGAGACAGAGTGTATGTAAAAGTCATCAGGGTGAAACCCGAAGAACGACAAATAGATTTCATCCTGCGTGAGAGTGAGTCGGAAACCACCAAGAAGAAATCGGGGCGTGGCCCGGCATAGACTTTGCCTTGAAGGGACTGTTCGTTGCTTTTCCCTGCGTTTTTAACTACCATAAAACCAGCATTTTCAAGGGTTTTTGTGAGGAAGAAATTCATGAAACGATGCATCACGGTTGCATTTCTCGCCTGCGCCCTGGCCGGAATGGCGCTATCGCAGAATTCCTCCTTCGGGAAAAACAAGGTCCAATACAAGTATTTCGACTGGGAATTCATCCAGACGGACCATTTTGACATCTACTTTGCCCAAGAGGGTTACGAACTCGCCCAGTTCGCCGCCGACGCAGCGGAGGAAGCGTATGCTTCAATCCGGAAGCTCATGCGTTACGACATCAACAACAGGGTCACGATGGTCGTCCACAATTCTCACAACGAATTTCAACAGACGAACGTCATCGATCAATACCTGGAAGAGGGGATCGGCGGAGTCACGGAATTGTTCAAAAACCGCATTGTTCTGCCGTTCGAGGGCAACTATCAAATGTACCGGCACGTTATCCATCACGAGCTCGTTCACGCCGTCATCAACGACATGTTTTACGGCGGAACGATCCAATCACTCATTTCGAGCCGGGCCCCCGTTCAACTGCCACTCTGGATGAATGAGGGCTTTGCCGAATATGCCGCGTTGAAATGGGACACCAACTCAGACATGTTTCTGAGGGATGCAACCATCCACAACTATCTACCTCCGATTGAATTCCTGGGCGGCTACTTCGCCTATCGCGGCGGCCAATCTGTTTGGCACTACATCGCAAATAAATACGGCGAGCCGAAAATAGCGGAGATTCTCAACCGGGTCAAAGGAACACGGAGCGTTGAACAGGGGTTCAAATCCACGATCGGCCTGTCGGTGAAAGAGCTCTCGGAGCGGTGGCAAAAGGAGCAGAAAGTTCTATACTGGCCCGACATCGCCAGGCGTGAGGAGCCGGAAGATTACGCCAAGCGGCTCACCAATCACACAAAAGAAAATAACTTCTACAACATGAGTCCGGCGATCTCTCCCCAGGGAGACAGGATCGCATTTCTCTCAGACCGCAATGACTACTTTGAGATCTTCTTGATGTCTGCCATTGACGGCGAGGTTCTTGATAGAATTGTCAGCGGACAGCGGACAAAAGACTTCGAAGAACTTCACTTGCTCACGCCCGGGATTACGTGGTCCCCCGATGGCCGGAAGATCGCGCTGGCCGTGAAAGCGGGCGAACATGACGCCATCATGATCGTCGATGTTGAATCCGGGGACAGCGAAAAACTCGAGTTCGGCCTTGACGGAATATTCTCTGTGGATTGGGCATCCGACGGCAAGACACTGGCGTTTGTTGGGATGAAAGCCCCGCAATCCGACGTTTATATCTACGACATCGCGACGAAGAGCCTCACGAATCTTACCAACGACATTTTTTCGGACTTCGACCCTTCGATTTCGCCCGACGGTAAGACGGTCTACTTCGCATCCGACAGGCGGGACTTTCTCAATGCTTCCATGGTCCCAGAGGGCTTTCGAATGGTAAAGTTTGACTACAAACAGAAGGATCTGTATGCCGTCGATATCCAGAGCCGTACGATTCGCCGCATCACCAATTTTGCCAACAGCGATGAAACCTCTCCCGTCGTTTCACCGGACGGCAAGAAACTGTTGTACATTTCCGACCGGAGCGGCATCAACAACATCTATGTCCGCGACATCGAGAAAGGGACCGACGTACCGGTGACAAACTCTCTCAGCGGTGTTTACCAGCTTTCCTTGTCCCGCGACGCATCGAAAATGGTCTTTTCATCGCTCAGTGAAGCAGGGTTCGATATTTTCCTCATGACGCGCCCCCTGGAACGAAGGCTTACTGTCACCGAACTGGAGCCGACGGAACATTTCAAGAGAAAGTTCGAAATGCCCCGTGAGGAAAAACCGAAACAAGTTGTCCAGAGCTCTCCGTCTCTGGATACCCTGATGGTCCGTCAGAACGTCATCGTTGTTGTGGATACGTCGGCGTCGGAAATGAAGTACAGGAATGCGTCGAAGATCGACCTGCAGAATTACGTGTTTTCCGAGGAAGCAATGAAGGACACGATTCGGAAACGTGAGCCGTCAACGGAGTTTGACATTGCGAGCACCAAAGACCAGGAAGGCAATTACGTTCCTCGCAAGTATAAGCTTAACTTCACACCCGATTTGGTGTACGGGAACGCAGGGTACAATACGTTCTACGGCCTTGAAGGCCAGACGCTCATGGCTTTCAGCGACATGATGGGCGACCACCGCATTGAATTTGTCACCGACCTTTACCTCGACCTGAAAAACAGCAATTACGGGTTGACGTACTGGTACCTGCCGGCCAGAATCGATTACGGACTTCACGGGTTCCACAATGCACGCTTTCTGTACCAGGCAGATTCCCTGTTTCGGTTTCGTTCGTGGGGAGTCGGCTTGACGGCATCGTATCCGCTGGACAAGTTCAACCGGATCGATTTTTCAGCGTTGTGGATCAACCTCTCGCGGGATAACCTCGCCTACATCGGCACGAACCCACAGAGGCGGTCCTTCCTGTTACCGCAGATTGCTTATGTGCAGGATAATTCATTGTGGCAGGGAGCCTGGTTCGGGCCGAGCAACGGATCGCGCTTCAATTTCACATTTTATGGAAGCCCCAAGTGGAGCGATCAATCGCCCGATATCCAAACCTACACGTTCGACTACCGGGACTACA
>CAYIBG010000064.1:5416-9410 GCA_964361365.1 uncultured Ignavibacteriaceae bacterium
AAATTTGCTCTGGCGAATTTTGAGTTCAGGTTCCCGCTCGTGAGATATTTTATCCTCGGCGCACTCCCGATAGGTTTTCAGAACATTCTCGGAACCGCGTTCCTTGATATCGGATCGGCCTGGAAGGACACGAGGACGTGGCAAGGGGTCACGCGAGATCCCTCGGGCGCCGCTGTGACAAAAGACCTGCTCATCGGCACTGGTTTCGGGGCACGCCTTGGTTTTCTCGGTTTCCCGCTGCGGATCGACGTTGCGTGGAGATACAACATGCAGGGGTTCTCAGAGCCCGTGTGGTATTTTTCTCTCGGGTTCGACTACTAGGGAGAGCAGTGATTCAACAAGAAGCCTCGTCGGGTTTTCCTGACGGGGCTTTCTTTTTTAGCGGGTTGTTGGCGAAGTTTCGACCCGCTGGAGCAGAAGGAGGCCGATGAGAAGAAAAGCCCCCACCGAGAGGATCGCGACCCGCTGGTTCACGGAGGAAGACACGAGGCCAAAAACAAAAGGGCCGACGATCGCAGACGCTTTGCCAAAAAACGAATAGAAACCAAAAAACTCAGTTTTTTTACCGGGAGGAGTAATTTGTGACATGAGGCTCCGGCTCGTCGATTGTGATGAGCCGAGGGCAACGCCGGCCAGCACTCCCACAGCAAAGAACATGGGTTTCGTTTCGACGAAATACGCGCACACGACGATCGCCAGCCACAGGAGCAACGAAAGCGTGAGCGTCCTCTTATGGCCCCACGTGTCGGCGAGAACGCCGAACAAAGCAGAGCCGATGATGCCTGACGTCTGAACGATGGCGAAGAAGATGACAATTTCCCCCAGGTCGAATTTCAGCGTTTCCATGGCAAAGACCGAGGAAAAAATAATGATCGTGTTGACGGCGTCGATATAACAAAAATAGGAAATCAGAAACCGTCCAACGTTCTTGTAGCGGGGAAAGTCTCTGAACGTCGACCGGACACGGTCGAGGCCGATCTTTACGAAATTGAGCTTCAGGCTGGCGGTGCGCTGCCGGTCCGGCAAAAACAGGAACAACGGCGCCGCAAACACAAGAAAAAAGAATGCTGCGATGAGGAAACTCAGGCGCACGTTCAACAGATTCGATTCTGCAAACCCTGCGGAGTAGAGTGGAAACACGATGATGAGCGTGATGAGCGACCCCACATATCCCATCGCAAACCCATACCCCGACACACGGCCGTAACTCTTCTCGCTTGCGATTTCGGGGAGAAATGCGTCATAGAAAACCAGACCCGCCTCAAAACCAATATTCGCCGCGATGAGCAAGAGCATTCCGGATACAATCATTGAGCGCTCAACAAAGAACAACCCCGCCGTCGATGCAATACACAGGGCTGTGAAGATACCAAGAAAGCGTTTTTTTCCCGTTCCGAAATCAGCCGTTGCGCCGAGAATGGGCGAAACGATCGCAACAATCAGCATCGAGATGCTGAAGGCCGCGCCCCAGAGGAAATCAGATTGCTGGCCGTGTTCGGCAACGACTTTTTTGAAATAGAGCGGATAGCCGACCGTGAGGATGACGACGTAGAAAGCGGTGTTGGCAAAGTCAAACAATGTCCAGGCAAAAATCTGTCCGCGGGTGACAGCGGGTGAGCGCGAAGATCCGGAAGGAAGATCGACCTCTGTCATTCGGCTGGTTTCTTGCTGGGGGAGGACTCCACCAACCCTCGGCCGGTTTTTTTTAGCCGCCCACTGGTACGCAAATCGTCCAGGACAGAATCCAGAACGCCGTTGACGAATTTATCGCTTTTTTCCGTGCTGTAGGTTCGGGCGATTTCGATGGCTTCATTAATGGAGACCTTTGGCGGAATGTCTTCGAAATACAGAAGTTCACAAATGCCGATACGGAGGATGACCTTGTCGATGACGGCGAGACGGTTGAATTCCCAGTTCTTCACGCGATCTTTGATCATTTGATCCAGCTCCTTCGAGGTCTCGACGACCTTCAGGATGAGGGATTTGGCGAAATCGAACGACTCTTTGTGTTTCTTGAGCTCAGAAACAATATTTTCGAGGACCGATTCGACGGACTCGCCCGACATTTCGTGTGCGTAGAGTGCCTGCATCGCTTTTTCTCGTACGATTCGTCTTCTGACCGACATAAGAATTGGAAAAGAACTGAAAGCAGTTTACGCTACGTTTTTATGCTTGATTCGTGATTTTGCGCTGCGCCATTTGAGTGGCTGGAGAAAATTTGTTTGATATGGCCGATGGATTGAATCCGTTGTTCTGCGAGTCTGTTCGCCGCCACCGTCGTCGGTACGTTTTCCTCTTTCGAGATTCGGAAAATGTGGCGGAGAATATCGTAAATGCTCTCTGCCTGCTTCAGAGCTCTTTTTTCGCTGTAGCCTTCCAGCTCGTTCGCAACGTTGATCAGCCCGCCGGCGTTGATGGCGTAATCCGGAGCATAGAGGATCGACCGTTCGATGAGCATCTGAATGTGCTTTGCTTCGTCAAGGAGTTGATTATTGGCGCCCCCAGCAACGATCCGGCACTTGAGTTTCGGGATGGTGTCGTCATTGAGAATTCCTCCCAGGGCACAAGGAGCAAAAATATCGGCCGGCGTTTCAAAGATTTTTTCCGGCTTCACGTACGTTGCCTTGAAGCGCTTGACGGCTTCTTTTGACCTCCCATCATGAATATCCGTGATCATGATTTTGGCGCCGTCGCGTTCCAGGTGCTCGCAGAGGTGGGTTGCCACCTTGCCTGCTCCTTGAACGGCAATTCTTTTGCCACGAAGGGAATCGGAGCCGAACGTTTCCCTCGCGCAGGCTTTCATTCCCATATAGATACCGAGAGCGGTCACGGGCGAGGGGTCTCCGCTGCCGCCGAGTGCACGGGAAATCCCGGTGACATGACGGGTCTCCATGCGGACCCATTCCATATCGCGTACGGTTGTTCCGACGTCTTCAGCGGTGATGTATCTGCCGCCGAGCGTATCGACAAAGCGGCCGTATGTGCGGAAGAGCGGTTCGGTTTTGTCTTTTTCCGGGTCGCCGATGATGACGGCCTTGCCGCCGCCCAGGTTTAAGCCGGCAATGGCAGCCTTGTACGTCATACCTTTGGAAAGTCTCAAAACGTCGCGGAGTGCCTCTTCTTCATTCAGGTACATCCACATGCGCGTGCCGCCAAGTGAGGGCCCGAGCGACGTGTTGTGAACGGCGATGATGGCGCGCAGTTTGACTTTCCGGTCCGAGCAGAAGAGAACCTGTTCGTGTTCGCGGCGGTCAATTTCTTCAAAGACATTCATGACAAGTTCATGAGAATCATTCTACCGGATTGATCTTGAAAAAGCGCTGCGAAAAGTAGGTAAAAAAACTGTTGGAGGCAAATGAGAATGATGCGTACAACAGACTCAAGCGGATGGAGTCCGCGCGGTAGAGGAGAGGCTACTGGTCCAGGTCAGCTTGTTTGATCGGCCGGACGATGGTTGCCTGGAATTCGGGTTCGCGTGAAATCTGGCTGAAGTCAACGTTCAGGATTTCGGAAAACGTGTAGTCGAGCTCCAATGCGCGTTTGAGCGCTTTAAGCGCTTCGTCTTTTTTCTTTTGGATGGCGTACACGTTGGCTTTGCGGAAGAAAACTTCAGCCTCGTTCGAAGCGAGATCTGTCGCGGTGTTCACCTCTTTTTCCCAATCGCCGGTCGGGTCGCCGAGTCGTGTCAGGAAAAGGGCGCGATAAATATGCGGACGGGGGTCGCGCGTGTTTGCGTCGATGGCTCCGCGCGCCAGTTTTTCCCCGGGTTCGAGAAACTTTTTCGCATTGTCGATTTTCCCGTTCGCCTGATACGCCTGTCCGATTCTGTAGTATACTGAATAGTCTTTCTGGTTCCGCTCAATCAGTTTTTCGTAATAGGCCGCAGTTTTGGCCTCGTTCACGGTTGCATCCCATGCCTTGGACAGGTATCTCGTCGTGATGACAAATTCGTTTCCACCAAAAGCGATCGCAGCCTGATACGCAGTCACCGCAT
>CAYIBG010000065.1:0-7954 GCA_964361365.1 uncultured Ignavibacteriaceae bacterium
CCCAAAAAGAAGAACAGGTCGAGCCACATGTTGCCCAGGATGCCGTACATGAGCCCCACAGCAACCGTAAGGAAACCTAACGCTTCAAGGAATTTCCCCGCATGGAACAGCCGGGTGGGAGGCGTGAGATTCTTGAGGAAATCACGAAGCTCGGATTCTCGAAGCTGGCTTTTGAACTCCTTCCCGCCAGCGATCACAACAGGAACGGCGAGGAAATACTCGTCGAACTTTAGATGATCCTCCCCAAGCTTGACTTCCTTCAGCTCAAAAAAGAATTCCTTTTTCAGACTTTTCAGGATTTTCCGCGCTTCATCACAAAGCCCGCAGTCATCCTTCGAATACAATTCGATGGTCATACGGACTGTCGTTCTTTTTTGGTAAACGATATCCACCCCCACAGACCCGCACCAAAAAGAAGAACTGCAATGAGTTGTGCCTCGCTCAGACCAAGAGCAAGGCGAGGGTTGAGCCTCATGAATTCAATGGTGAACCTCTCCAGCCCGGCAAACGTCAAGTACATCATAAAGAGTTTACCGTTGATATTCGTCGTTGACCTCATGCGCCACAGAAGTCCGAAGATCAAAGAGCAGAGAACAAGTTCATACACGGGTGTCGGATGGCAGGGTGTGGTGTCGGGGACGACGCCGTTGGGAAATTGAGACGTGATTTCGGGAAATGGCCTGAAGGCCTCGGAGGGCGGAAAGGTGCCTTTTGAATAGTCGGTTCCCCACGGAAGAGACGTGGGGAAGCCGTAATCCCCGTCGCCTGCAAGGTGGCATCCGATGCGGGCGATTCCGTATCCGATGATCAACGCGGGCGATGCAGCATCTGCAATAGCGAGAAACGGGATCTTCGCACGTCGGGCGGTGAGATAGATGGCGAGTGTTGCGAGGAGAAAACCGCCGTAAAATGTAAGTCCACCGGGCGAAAAGGCGGTATCAAACGGACGCAAGGAGAACTCCCGGAGATGTTCCATGACATACAGTATTTTCGACCCGATGACGCCAAACGTAAGAGCGAGCAGGGTCACGGCGTTGGCAAGGTCAAAACTTTCTTTCGTATGATTCCGGAAGAGAAAGACACCCGCAACCACGATGATGCCCGAAACTCCGATGTGAAGAGCAGACTTGAAAGCGAACTCGAAAAGAGAGCCGAGCGAATATTGAAACACATACGTCAACACCAGCGAGACAACAAGGAAAGCATAAAGCCATTTCATGGCGAACACGAATGGCTCTGTCACATCCGTATTGATGCTCTTCCGTTTCATTTCGGCAGAGAGGAGAGCGCTGGCAATAATGAAACCTGTCGCGAGCATGAGCCCGTAGCCGTATACGGGAATTCCCCAGATTTCAATCAGTTTTGGACACATATTATGAGATGCTCACTGGTTCCGTGGAGACGAGGATGATGGGATTTATCGGGGCTTCAAGAATCCGGACTTCATCCGGATCAACCTCGATACGAAACTCGTTTGTTGCCCCGTCTAATTTTTTTACGACGAGCGAGTAATTTCCCCGGAGATGAGAATATTCCTTGAAACCGACCGCAGGCCCGCCGCCGGGCATCAGAGCAGATGGGGCGCTGAGGCCCGCGATGTTCAATTGAATCCTGCTTCCGGCGACCTCATCTTTGAGCAACACATGGTACTGGAAGCTCACAAATTCCTGAATGGTTCGCACAAGAAAGGCAAGTTTCTTCTTATGTGACTGCTCGTCGGGGCGGTAGAAGATGTTCAAACGATACTCAGGCTCCGTCCTTTTTTTGTTTGCCATTAAAACGCCGCGCTGAAGCGATCGATGGAAATGGCACGCTCTTCCCCCGTGCTCATGTTCTTCAACTTTGCCGAGCCGCTTTGGAGCTCGTTTTCGCCGATCACAACAAGGAATTTAGCATTCAGTCGATTTGCCTCACGCAGCTGGGCTTTGACACTCCTGTCGAGGTAATCCAACTCGGCCGAAATTCCGCGGGCACGAAGTTCGCTGCATTGCGCAAAAGCCCACTCTCTTGACCGCTCATCGAGTGCCGCTATGAAGAGGACGGGGCCTGAACGCTCGTATTTCGACTTCCCCAGTTTGTCCAGAACCATGATGAGTCGTTCGATCCCTGCTGCAAACCCAACTCCCGGCGATGGTTTTCCACCCAATTCGGCCACGAGGAGGTCATACCTGCCGCCGCCGGCCAGCGCATCTTGCGAACCAAGATGAGAGCTGGCTATTTCGAAGGCCGTTTTTGTGTAGTAATCAAGGCCTCGAACCAATCGGCCGTCGATCGTATGCTTGATCCCCACCTTCTGGAGGAGTTTCTGAACTTGGCTAAAATGCTGACGGCATTCTTCACAAAGGTGGTCCTTCATCAACGGGAGATGGGCTGCCAGTTTCTGATCCCCCTCGTTTTTCGAATCCAGCACGCGCAGAGGATTCTGTTTGATTCGAGCCTGGCTTTCTGGTGAAAGCTTTTCCTTGATCTTAAGAAGTTCGTTCGAAAGCAGTTCCTTGTAGCGGGGACGGCATTTCTCGCAACCAACCGAATTGACCTTAAGAGAGCACTCGGCTATTCCCAGATGCTTGTAGATCTCCAACGGAAGGAGCATCGTCTCGACATCGAGCTGAGGGGATGACGAGCCGAGGGCTTCGGCGCCAAACTGATGAAACTGACGAAGCCGGCCGGCCTGGGGACGCTCCTGCCGAAACATAGGGCCGAGATAATATACCTTGGTGAGAGGAGACTGTTCGCCGAGATTATTCTGAATATAGGCTCGTAGTGTGGACGCCGTTCCCTCGGGTCGCAAAGTGAGGCTCTCATCGCTCCGGTCGATAAACGTGTACATCTCCTTGCTGACGATATCGGTGAGCTCGCCGATGCTTCTCGCAAACAAAGAGGTCTGTTCGAATATTGGAGTCCGGATTTCCCGATACCCGAAATCGTTCATCACCGTTCGAATCACGGTTTCGACCTGAAGCCAGGAGGCCGTTTCAGAAGGAAGAATATCTTTTGTGCCCTTGATCGAGCGGTATTTCAAAGTATCATCTCAAAACGATGCTGGTGTGGAAACGAGCCGGGAGAGGGGTCAAACTTCAAATTGCGAGGATTCCTCTTTACGAAAAATCTCGAGTATTTCTAAAGGAGTCTTTGCTTCAAGCAGTTTGGCCCGAAACTCCTCTTTGTTCATCAGGCGGGAGATACGGCTCAGGAGTTTGATATGAGGCCCCACCATGTTGTCGCGCCCGACCAGGAGGAACACGATGCGGACCGGTTGCTCGTCCAGCGATTGATAGTCAATTGGCTGTGCGGTGACGGCAAACGCGGCCACAATATCATTCACAGCATCGGTCTTCCCGTGCGGGATGGCGAAGCCCGACCCCACGCCGGTGGACATGATTTTCTCACGCTCAAAGATGGCCGCCCGCAGCTTCTCTTTATCGACCACCTTGTCCTGCGACGCTGCAAGGTCGATCATGGCGTTGATGATCTCATCCTTGGAGCTACCGGGCAGGTTCGTTCTGATAACTTGTTCTGTGAGAATGTCGGTGATTTTCATAGAAGGATTTCTTCAGCTGCGAACGCTACAAAGGTAATTCAAAATGAAAGAATTTCCAATGATATTTAGTCTGAACGGATCCAGCTCAGCAGTTTTGCTTCGTACTCTCCCGCAAGTTGTTCGGCAATGCGCAGGTCGGTCGATTCGGCATTAATATGGAACAATGGACGCGCCCGGTCCGGGTTGAGCAGTATGGATGTGAGAGCCCCGAGATTCTTCGGGTAAATCTTCACCCCTTCGATGAGGTCGCGTTTGGAATTCTCCGAATCCTTCATCAGCTGCCGCATCACGCGACCTTTCAACTGCCAGGAACACGGAACATTTCGTTTGACAAAATGAAGACGCGGCGTCTCACGGTCGAGCTGGCCCAGTCGCTTCTTTGTGAGAGCCATGCATTCGAGTAGCTTCGCAACGGAGTACATGCCGTCCGAGGCAAAAAGGAATTCGTTGAAGATGAACCCTCCCTTTGTGCCTCCCACGAAATGCGTATCCTTTTGCGTTGCCGCTTGCATCAATGCAAGGTGGCTGTCACGTGTTTTTTCGATGGACAATCCAAGTTCCTTCGCCACCATGTCGATCTCACCCGAAGCCGAGATCGGGATGGCAATGGCTTTCACCTTCGGGTCCGCCAGAGCGACGAACTTGGTCATCAACGTCAACAGTCGGTCGTCGTCAATCCACTTACCCTCTTCGTCGACGACTTTAATTTTTTCGGCTCCCGCGTCGAGTTTACATCCGACGTCGTATTTCAAAGATGTGACAACGAAAGAGAGCTCCTTAAGAGCCTGCTCGAATTCCTCCTTGGTGAGAGTCAATCTTCGGTTATCGAGATACGCGTTTAAGGAGACGACCTGAACGTTCAGATTGCCCAGAATGTGAGGGAAAATCGTTGAAGCCACACCGTTGGAAAAATCGACAACGAGTTTGAGCTCCGCGGACCTGATCGCTTCGATGTTGATCGTCGACAAAAACCGTTCAACATAACTCTCCGTTGTGCGTTCAGGAAAGCTCAGCGTGCCGACGGCTTCAAAATGCGCTCGCGGAAAGTCTTCCCCGAAGAACAATCTTTCTACGGCTTTGGTTTTGTTCGTCGGCAAGTCCTTTCCATCACCATCGAAAAAGATGATGTCGGTGACGTTTTTGTCGAACGGCGATTTCCGGACATGAATGCCGCCCCGCTCTTTGCCACTCTTGAGTTCATGCCGCACGATCGGGATGGAAGTTGCACGTAAGTCTGTGCAATGGACGCCTGCCGACATGAGGCCTGTCATAACGGCCCGATTCATCATCCGGGAAACGTGGTCTGAATCCCTGCTCGTCACCACCGTGGACCCCATGCCCACAAATGCCCCGAACGCCGCCCCCAGCTTGGCGCCAAACTCAGGATTCATATCGATGTTCGAGATCCCACTCACCCTCGCGTCGCTGAACAGATCCCGCAGCCATCGGTCTTGCCAGACGAGGCTCCTCGTGAGAACAGCGCCCTCTTCAACTGATTTTTCCGGCCAGAGCTTGATGTTCGAGAGAATACGAGAGTTTTTGCCGATGACACATTGGTCGCTCATGTATACATTATCCGCAATCACAGCCTCATCTCCGATGATACACTTGGAACAAATCACATCAGAAGACAGCTCTGCCCTCACTCCGACCTGGCAGCCATTCCACAGAACAGAATTTCTAATGACGGCCTCGGGAAAAATCTCGCAATCATCACCGATGATGGAGTTGCTGATCATCGCCCCTCGATGGATCCTCGTGTTTCGGCCAATGACGATTTTTCCGACCAAGTTCTTCTTCTCAGTTTCAAGTTTGCTGTTGAGCCCGGAATGAACGTTGTCTTTTTTCTCCCCGTCAAGGCTCACGCGGACAAGTCCCCTCAGGATATCAAGCTGCGCTTCCTGATACTCATTCAGATTTCCCACGTCCCTCCAATAGCCTTCGGAAACGAAACCGTAGAGTCCCATGTCCTGTTCCAGCAGCATCGGAAAAAGGTTTTTGGAGAAGTCCACCTCTTCTTGTGGTGGAACAAGGTCCATCACTTCGGGTTCAAGGATATAAATGCCTGTGTTGATCGTGTCGCTGAAAACTTCGCCCCAGGCGGGCTTTTCAAGAAACCGAGTGATTTTTCCATCATCGCGTGTCAAAACGACACCAAAGTGCAGCGGGTTGGAAACGCGGGTTAACACGATAGTGGCCTTGGCTTTTTTTGACTCGTGGAATCGAATTGCCGCGGTCAGGTCAAAATCGGTCAGCACATCCCCGCTGAGAATCATGAAGCGTTCATCCAGGAAGTCCTTTGCGGTTCTGACGCTCCCGGCAGTTCCATAATCCGCCTCGGCTTTTCGATACTGCATCTGGACGCCGAATTTCGAGCCGTCGCCAAAATAAGATGAAATCACATCGGGCTGGTAAAACAAGGTGGCAACGATATTCTTGATTCCATGGAGTTTCAACAGGGAGACGATATGCTCCATCATCGGCTTGTTCCCCATGGGGACCATGGGTTTTGGGAGGTTGCATGTGAGAGGCCGGAGGCGAGTGCCAAATCCGCCTGCCATGATGACTGCTTTCATACCGTTAGAGGAGGGAAATGCCAGTGGTAAAAACCGCGAATTTTTCAAAAAGTAGCCAAAAAAATATACTCCTGCAACTTCCATAGCCTGAAGCATGCAATATTAAAGATGGAGATTTCAGCAAAAAACCTCCCTCGACCTCAACTTGTTCTTGATTTTCTAAGCCCAAAAGGCTACATTAACATAACTTGAGGGCCATCTACGACCCCATACATTCGATGTTTGACGCCCGAAGGCTAAGCACCTTCCGTTCCTGGATCAACTCGCTCACGTTCATTCAGGAACTGACAGTCTTGGCGGGCGTCGTTTTGTTTTTGGTGGGATTGCTTGCCGGATCCTGGGTGGTCAAAGTTCTTTCATTTATCGCATCAAGCGGCTTGCTTGCGTACATCGTCGTGACGATTCGACAAAAAGTCCACGCGAACAAAGAAGAGGAGATTCTTTCTGACGTGTCGAAAGAGCGCGAATCGGCACAGAAGAAGCTTGTGTTCGATGACTTTCAAAGTGAAGGAAAACCTTATCGAGTTGAATTTGTCGAAAAAACGCCATCAGATTCCGAACCGCACATGCCTTCCCACGTTCAGCGCAAGCCCTTGCTAAAGCCAGCGGAAAGAGTCTATGAGTTTCACCTGTCTGATTTCTTCGATGTCGATGAGGACGTTTTCAAACGTGAAACAGGCCCGCGGTCGGAATTTAATTTCCTCATCAAGAAAGTCCTTGCTGTTATCAAGGAAGTGACGTTTGCTCATACGGTTGCTCTCTTTTGGGTGAACAGCGAGAAGAAACAGCTCGTGCTCGAGAATCACGTTTCCGAAAGTAAGAAGTTCACTACGCAGCGGAGACAGGAACTGGGACAAGATCTTGTCAGTCAAGTCGCCATCATGGGGAAACCGACATTGCTCAGCAATGTAAACGCTTCCAGTCAGGCCGAAACTCTTACATACTACGATGGCTCGGAACCGGTCAGGACATTTGTCGGTGTCCCGATTTTTTATTCGAGAGGGGGAGTTTTACCGAAGGAGCCTGTCGCTGTGCTAGCGGTGGATTGTCTCAGTGAGGATGCGTATGGAGCTGAAACGCTGAGCCTATTGGGCCAGTTCACCAAGCTCATTTCTGCGCTCATCCGAAGCTACACGGATAAATACGATCTCGTGATGGATTCTGAGGTCTTGAGGTCTATATCAAGAATCAGGGAACAGCTCAGGCTCGAATTCAGCGTTTATAATTCGATTCGTTCGCTTGCCGAAGAAGCGTCGCGCCTTATCCCGTGGGATTACATATCCGTCGTGATTTACGATGAGGGCCGGAAAGCGTGGACGATTCAGTATGTTATGAATCGGATGAATGACCCGTATGTAGCGGTCACGAACGAGATTGACCCGTTTGAAAGCATTGTCGGGAATGTGTTGCAGTCGAGTGTTTCAAAGATTGTTGACAACGTGGCGGATATGCCGAATCCTCGTTTTTACAGGGCGGAACGGTGTGACTCCAGGGGCTCTCTTATGGCTGTTCCCATCAACTCTGCAAGTCGTTGTTATGGAGCGTTGGTGGTGGAAAGCAAGGATGCAAAGACATACTCGGATGCAGACGTCAAGTTGATTCAAAAAGTTGTCGAAACAGTTTCCTGGGGCCTGGAGATTCTGAATCTCAACGAGGTCACAAACAACTTCGTCGTGCTCGATGAGGCCACGGGCGCTGTGACTCAAAAATATTTCCTGGGAAGAGTACAGGAAGAAGTTCAACGGGCAAATGATTTTAGCGCTGAAATCTCGATTGTCATGATCTCCATAGACAACGTAGAGGAGTACGTGAATCGATACGGCAAGGAAGGATTTGA
>CAYIBG010000065.1:8054-9373 GCA_964361365.1 uncultured Ignavibacteriaceae bacterium
AAATTGGAGTGAATCATGGCGAAGCAACAAGATTTTGCAGAAAAAGCAAAAAAGGCAGCTCAAGAGCGGGGCGTCAAGTGTCCGAAGTGCGGGACTGTAAGAGTTCCCACTCTCTACGTGCAGTCTGTACCGTCTGCTCACGGGTCGTACCGTTTTAACCGGCAACGTGTGCAGATTTGCAAGTGCAACGAAAAGGAGATTTACGGCTAAGCTGTCCGCGCACCGTCACCGGCGGGCGGGTCCCACCTGTAACTCTGGTTGAAGCACGGCAAGATCATACTTATTGTTCTCGATGGTGTTGGCATCGGAGAACTTCCTGATGCTTTCTCTTACGGAGACCGGGGGACAAACACTCTGGCGAACACTGCGAGAGTTGTGGGCGGCTTGCAGACTCCTCACCTCGGCAAACTCGGTTTAGGCAACATTGTGCCGATCAAGGGTGTGCCGGGTACGTCATCGGCCCAGGGTTGTTTCGGAAAAATGGCGGAGTTGTCAAAAGCAAAAGACAGCACAACGGGACACTGGGAACTCGCAGGAGTCGTCACGGATCAGACTTTCCCGACATATCCCCGCGGATTTCCACCGGATCTTTTGAAGAAGTTCATGGACCTGACGGGCTGCAGAGGTTTTCTGGGGAATAAGCCGGCCTCGGGGACAGAGATCATCAAGGAGTTGGGCGACGTGCATGTCAGGACGGGCTTTCCCATTGTGTACACGTCGGGAGACTCCGTTTTCCAGATTGCTGCTCATGAAGAGGTTATCCCACTCGGAAAGCTGTACGAGATTTGCAGGAAAACACGCGAAGATGTGGTCGTGGAAGAACATCGGGTCGGTCGGGTCATTGCCAGGCCGTTTGTCGGCAAAAGTGGTTCGTACACAAGAACTCCCAACCGGAAAGATTTTGCATTGGAGCCGCCGGGCGAGACAGTCCTCGACGTCCTGATGAAAAACGGAGTGCCAACAATATCCATCGGCAAGATTGACGACTTGTTTTCAGGAAAAGGCCTGGGCGAAAAGATCCATACGAAGTCGAACGCCGATGGGATCTCGGAAATCAAGCGGCAAGCGAGGAAAATGAAGGAAGGTTTCTTGATGGCAAACCTTGTCGATTTCGACATGTTATATGGCCATCGACAGGACCCCCAAGGTCTTGCAAGAGCTTTGGAAGAGTTCGATGATTCACTACCGGAAATCCTCGAAAATATTAAGAATAATGACATTTTGATGATCACCGCGGACCACGGGAATGACCCGACGGATAAAAGCACGGATCATTCAAGGGAATATGTGCCGATCCTGTCGTACACGGCAACGGGTAC
>CAYIBG010000066.1:0-4662 GCA_964361365.1 uncultured Ignavibacteriaceae bacterium
TTTGTTTGCAGAAACGGACGAATTCCGGAAAACCCGGGTCCAGCTCAAACTGATCAACGAATGCTGCCAACACTTCCGGGGGAACATTGCCGGCCGCCACACATTCCTGGGACAGACAATCGGCAGCCGTCATGACGCCGGTTAAGTACCCTTGAACAATCTCCTCCGCCCTCCCTCCGGCAAAATGCCTGAAAAGCCTGTGGCCGACGTCCTCGGATGAAACAGTTCCGTCAAAGTCGCAGAACACGCGCAGCATGACTATCCTTTGGCTACCGGTTCCGTCAAGCGAACCGAAACGAGTTTCGAAATGCCCTCTTCTTCCATCGTAACGCCGTACAAGGCATTGGCGGACTCCATCGTGCGCTTATTATGCGTCACGACGACGAATTGCGTGTTGTTGGAGAACTTCCGGAGGATACGGGTGAAGCGGTCGATGTTCGAATCGTCGAGCGGCGCGTCCACTTCGTCGAGAATACAGAATGGACTGGGCTTTACAAGATAAATGGCAAACAGGAGTGCGATGGCCGTGAGGGTCTTTTCGCCGCCCGACAACAAGTCAATCGAAGTGGGGCGTTTGCCGCGGGGCTTCGCCGTGATCTCAATTTTCGCTTCGAGAGGGTCGACCTCTTTCTCCAAAGCCAGGTCGCACTCGTCGCCCTCGTCAAACAACTCCTTGAAAATCATGACGAAGTTTTCCCGAATCTTTTCGAACGTTTCCAGGAATTTCTGCTGGGCGGTCGTGTTGATTTCATCGATCGTGGAAAGCAGCGTTTTTTCAGATTCGACAAGATCGTCCCGCTGCGCGACGACAAAATCCAGGCGTTCTTTCTCGCTTTTGTATTCCTCAAACGCGGCGAAGTTGATATTGCCCAGGGTCCGGATTTTTTCCTTGATGCCACGGATTTCCTCACGGGCAAAATTGAAATCGAATTGTTCTTCCGCATACTCCTGGAGCTTCAGCTCCATCTCAAATTCGTCTTTTGCGCGGGATTTCAGGTTCTCGGCTTTCATGGAGAGTTCCTGGATCTTGAACTCCAAATCATGCGCCGATTTAAGAGACCCCTCCTGTAACTGGCGCTCGTCTTTGAGCTTCAGCTCGATCTCGTGGATAATGGAACGCTTGGCCACGAATTCGATGTCCACCGACTTTTTTCGTTCCAGCATTGTTTCAAACTCCCGCCTTGCATCGACGTGGCTGGCATCCAGCTCCTTCATCTCGTCCGCAAGAGTGCCGATTTCAACCTTCGCCGACGCCGCCTGGTTTGCCCGCTGTTCCAGCGTCACAGCAATCGATTCCAGGGTGGATTCTGCATGCTCAATCGATTGTTGGATGCTGCGTTCCTCTGATTTCAATGATAGAACGTGCATGTTGGCGTCGTTGGCGAGTTTCGAGTATTCGTTCCACAGGGCCTCCATCGCGGCCAATTCGCTTGAAGCGGTGCCGACCTGACGTTCCGCTTCGGCCTTTTTCTTGTCCGAGGCTTCAACCGACGGAGTGATGTCTTCAAGTTCCGTCGACAACACTTTCACTTCCTGCTGCAACTTCTCAGATTCCGTTTGGTTTCGTTCAATATTCTCATGTGCTCGCTTTTTCTCGAATTCCAACTGTGCAATCCTTACCTCAACCGAGGTTTTCGCCTGCTCGATTTCGCGAGCTTCCTCGGTGAGTGTTTTCAGATTGACCCCGCCAACCTCTTTCACTTTCTCTTGAAGCTCCCCCTGAAACTTCTCAGTTTGCAGCGCCAGTTTCTTGAGATCCTCTGATAATTCATCGAGCTGGGATTTTTTCCCGATGTGGCCTCCTTCATCCTGCCGCAAACTGCCGCCCCGCACCACTCCCTTGCCGGTGACAATTTCCCCGTCGACAGTCACACAACGCAGATTCTGCTCTTGAGTGACGATGGCGCTCGCCGCGGCGACATCCCGAACGATGATCGTCTCATCGAACAGAAAATCGAATAGCTTCTGATATCGCTCGTCAAACGAAACGACATCCTTGACCCAACCAATGACACCGGCATGTTGCACAGGCGGCCGATGGTTCTGGATCGTTGGAATGCGATTCAAACAAATGAACGTCGCTTTCCCCTTCTGATTCTTTTTCAGGAAATCCATTGCGGCATAGGCTTCCTCGACGTCATCGACCACGACGTAACCCGCTGCGTCCCCGAGCGCTGTCTCAACGGCGACACGGTAGGTCGGGTCGGCCGTCACGGCATCGCCGACAGCAGTTTGAATCTTGTCGCCCCATTCATTACTCGTGATGAGATACCTCGCACCTTCGGAATAACCGTCAAAACTCTCCACGAGACTCTTGAGAAAATCAATTCGTGACTGCTTGCGCTCTATCTCGCCACGCAACTCAATGTCGCGGTGCCGCATCACTTCGATGTCCTTCTGAAGTTTCTCCTTGTAATCCTCCATCTGGTGAACCCGCACTTCAGCTTCGGCATGTTTTCTGCGGAGCTCACGGTCCTCGGTTGTAAACCTGGCGATCAGTTCTTCATTCGTCTCGATATCCTGACGGCAGCTCGCATTCTCTTCCGAGATATGGCCTATGCGACCCCTGATATTCTCAATGCGCGCCTTTGCCGTCGATTCCCGATGCCGCAAATCCGAAATCTTGTGCAGCAAGGATATAACATTCTCCTGGTGCGATTTCAGGTCGGCCTTTTTGATATTCAGCTGCTTTTCGAACTCGTCCAGATCGGTCTTTTTCTGAACAAAGACCATTTCTGCGGCGGCAACCTGCTCTCTCGTGTTTTCCAGCTGCCCGCCGTAGCTGATTTGCTTTTGCTTGAGCTCTTTTTGCCGAATCTGCAGTTCTACTTTTTCGCTGTCAAACCGCTCAATGTTGGACAGTAACGCCCGGCGGCGCTCTTTGGAAGTGGCCAGTTGTCGCTCGATTGCGTGAATCCTGGATTGCTGAGAAGAAAGGTCGGATTGCGCCCCTGTCAACTTGTCTTCGAGTTCTTCCATTTCCTTCCGCAAGACCTCCAGTAAGGCCTCTTCCTGTTTGACTTCGACTTCGATTCGATTTTTCTCGGTAACAGTGAGGCTGAGTTGTTCCTTGAGCGGAGCGATCTTTGTAAGAACGCTTGAATATTCCCGGGTCAGGAGGTCGATTTCCAGGCCTGAAAGCCGCTTCACGAACTCGTTATACTTCTCTGCTTTTTGAGCCTGGCGTTCGAGAGAACTCACGGCTTTTTGCACTTCTCTCACGATATCGTTGACACGCGTGAGGTCGACTCGCACGGATTCGAGACGCCGGTGTGCTTCTTTTCGGCGATGTTTGTATTTGGTAACGCCTGCGGATTCTTCAAACAGGCGCCTCCGTTCATCAGAACTGTCGCTCAGAATGCTTTCCACCATCTTCAGTTCAATCACAGAATAAGCGTCAGACCCCATACCCGTATCCATGAAAAGATCCCGGATGTCCTTCAGACGGCACGCCGTCTTGTTCAAAAAATATTCGCCTTCGCCCGAACGATACACGCGGCGCGTGATCGTCACCTCGGAAAACTCTGTCGGAAGAATACCTTTAGTGTTTTCAATGGTAATTGAAACTTCGGCGATGCTGAGCGGCTTTCTGGATTTCGTCCCGTTGAAGATCACATCCTCCATCTTGTCGCTTCGAAGCGTTGTGGGGCGCTGCTCTCCCAAAGCCCACCGGATGGCATCGACGACGTTTGTTTTTCCGCATCCATTCGGACCCACAATGGCCGTCATACCGGAATCAAACGTGAGGCTCACTTTCTGGGCAAATGATTTAAACCCGAATATTTCCAGCTTGGAGAGATACATTATCCGAAGCTCCTTGTGACGTTCATGGCAAACCTCAGATACGAGCCGATCGCAAACGCGGAGTCATAATAGAAATAGACCGCTCCCAGGACGACGGCACCCACGACGACGCCGCCGATGTACGACTTCGCAGGACTGATATCGTAGATCACCGAAATCCCGGCAAAGATCCTCACCGTAGCCCACAGAAGAAAGATTGCAATCAACACCAAAGATGGGATGACATACATCGGGTTTTCCATCACCTTAAAAAGGCTCATGGCAACCGGACTCAGGAAAATAATCGGAAGAGCTCCCCACACGGGAACTGAGTATGCATGAAACCATCGAACCCGCGTTCGGACAAGCACGGCGCAAAGTTTCACGAGGAGAGCGAAGGTCCATATGCCAAGAAAAAACACGACAGTGAAACCGAGTATCCCTAGCGATGGATTCCAAGTGGCAAACACAAGGAGTTCCTTGACACTGTCCCATACAATGAAATACGTCAGGACATAGTCGAACAGCTTGTCGCTGCGGTAATGATACAGGATACTGGAAGTCATCACTGCCAGCGTCAAAGAAATCAGGCCTCCCAGCGTGAGCGTGTGAAACGCTGAAGCAGCGCGCGAGTCGCGCAAGTCGGCATAGAAATTATACGAGCGCAGAAAAGACCGCCGGACTGCTTCTCCGAAGCGGCGGTTGTATGCATACTGATAACCGCCAACGATGATCACAAACAACCCCGCGACAATGTGAGCAACGGGAAACGATGAGCGGTGCTGGCCAACCGGAATCGCTGAGGTTTTCTCTTCTCCGTACAGCACTTTCACCTGGTCGTAGGCGAACCGCTTTTCGCGCGCATAACTCATCAAACCC
>CAYIBG010000066.1:4762-9365 GCA_964361365.1 uncultured Ignavibacteriaceae bacterium
CACTTTCACCTGGTCGTAGGCGAACCGCTTTTCGCGCGCATAACTCATCAAACCCACAGGATGGATATATGGGTCGGAGGACCTCATCGTCAGAATCGGCCGGTCTCCTTTCCAGTCTGCGAATGAAGAGATGAAGCTTCCCGCAACGCCCCCTTCTTTGATCGCACCGTAGTACTGCAAGAAGAAGCGTCCCTGGGCTTCCTGAGACATCGGATCGCTCCAGCCATTTCTGTTCGCATGCTCAACTTCTTTCCCATAACTCATAACGATGACCGGTTTGCCCGCGTGCCTCTTCTTCCAGTCCATGAGGAGCTGTTTAAACGATTTCAGGTCCCTTGTAGGAAGCTCAACAGCCGCAAGGTCCACGCCCGCCGATGCGAGTTCGTTTTCAATCATCCTCGAGCCGAAGTACACGGGACGGCTGTCGAGGGACTTCACAAACTTTGTAATCCTGTTCACATAAAGGATCGCACGGGGGTCTGCCGAATCAAAATCGCTCCCGATCCCCCACGCGATCACGGCGGGATTATCGTGGAACTCTTCCACCATTTCCTTCGCGGTTGCCTCCGTCATTAGCTGGAACGATTCCTCTGCCAGCACGTCGGCCGCAACATTCCATACCGGAATCTCGAGGAGGGCAAACAGGCCATAACGGGCGCAGAGGTTTATCAAATACGGATGGGGTGGATGGAAGACAAAACGCACGGCGTTCGCTCCGAGCGTTTTGATTTGCGCAATGTCTTTCTCCATTTGTTCATACGTAAGCGAGCCTCCATGACTTGGCGAGTCTTCGTGCCAGACAACTCCCTTCAGCTTTCTTTTCGACCTGTTGATGATAAAATCGTTTTGATCGAGTTCAAGCCTTCGAAAGCCCACACTGCGCGCGACCTGGTCAATGACGCTGCGTTGTTTGCCTTCGACGGCGGTGATCGTTGTCCGAAGGAGATACAGCTCCGGTGTTTCCGGACTCCACAGTTTCGGCGCGCTTAAAACCACCGAAGCCCTGGCCTCATGGTCGCGATTTGACTGGATCGCGAGAGGCACCGGAGGGGACTGCACAATCAGCATGTCGGAGAGCTTGTCGTACACTTCGAGTTGAAGGGAGTACACAACCGGCTTCGCCTTTAACTCAACGCTGTCGCGCCTTAATCCTGCGAAATCCCGGTTGCTAATCGTCGCTTCTACTCTGAAGGTCCCCTGCTTTCCTGTCGAGTCGATTTCCAGGCGCACATTGACTCTTTCGATCCACAGTTTCGGCATGGCAACCAGGAAAACATCCCTGAGAATCCCGCCGTAGTTTCGCCATCCCCAGACTTGCTTCCGCACCGGGAGTGTTGACCGAGCCGTCAGCTGGTTTAAAACAACGACTTTCAGAACATTTTCTGCGCCAAGCTGGAGAACATTGTCCGGCACGTCAAACTCGACCGGCGTGTATCCGCCTGCATGTTTACCTATGAAAATATCGTTGATGAAAACTTCTGTGTCATAGTTGATACCCAGTGCAACGAATTTGAAATTCGAAGAACCAAGAAGAGCTTCCGGAACCGAGACTTTCCGCTGGAACGTCATCCGGCCTTCGTAATCGAATGAGCTTGGAACCTTGACATCGTTCCACTTCTCGTTGTCGAGGCTGTAGGACCATGTTCCGGCAAGGTCTATTCTTTGCCGGGCAGGAGTATCCAAGTGTAAGCCGACATCGGATCCGCGAAGGGTAGGCTGGCCGTTCTCAAAAACACGAGGTTGTGAAAACAACGTGGGTCCAAAGAACGCCAGGGGCAAAAAAACCAAAGAGAGGAAAAGCCTGCAAATATTGGTTTTTTTGGTCAATTCTTTGAGGAGAATGTGCCAAGAAGGCACTGGGTTACGGCCCAGCAAGAGTACGGAATATAATACATTACGGGCGGGAATGCAATCAATAACTTCAACAGAATCAACGAAGTATGAACGCCAGCTTCATGAATTACAATAACTTAGGCCGGTCGGCAAAACGCAAAGACGAGAACCTAGTTTTGAGAGGACCTGACTGCGGCTTCGATGATCGAGGTGAAAGAATCAGCTTTCAAACATGCTCCGCCCACCAGTGCTCC
Source organism: uncultured Ignavibacteriaceae bacterium (assembly GCA_964361365.1). Classification (GTDB taxonomy): domain Bacteria; phylum Bacteroidota; class Ignavibacteria; order UBA10030; family UBA10030; genus JANOGR01. The sequence continues at coordinate 6,850 of CAYIBG010000066.1, forward strand.
GTCGATGTCAGGCTGTTTGAGAAGCTCAAGCGCGTTATCCGGCTTGACGCTTCCGCCATACTGGATGAAAACCTTCTCGGCGACAACCCAGCTGTAGAGCTGGCCGACGAGCTTTCGAATGAGCTGATGGACTTCTTGCGCCTGCTGTGGCGTCGCGTTTTTTCCAGTCCCAATGGCCCAGACGGGTTCATAAGCTATGATGACTTTTTCCATGTCTGACGACGACAAGTCTTTCAGGCAGCTTTTGACTTGCACCGAGACAATCTGGTCGGTGATGTTCTTTTCTCTTTCTTCGAGTGTTTCTCCCACGCAAATGATAGGAAGCAACCCTGAGACAAGCGCCTTTTTCGCTTTCTTGTTCACGAGCTCATTCGTTTCCTTGAAGAACTGGCGCCGCTCAGAGTGTCCCACGATCACATAGGTGCATCCAACTGACCTGAGCATCTTCGGAGAAATTTCTCCGGTGAATGCTCCTTCATCTTCGATGTACATGTTTTGAGCGCCGAGTTCAATAACAGTTCCTTCAATGAGTTTTCGAGCCAACGCCAAAGAAGTGAAGGGCGGACAAATGATGACTCTCGTTTTCTCCAACGGGAACTTCAGGGCCGCTTTCAGCTCGGTGATGAGCTTTTCAGACTCACCGACATCTTTGTTCAGTTTCCAGTTACCGGCGATGACTTTGGGGCGCATATAGAGTATTTGAGTCGTTAGTAGATGAGTAGTTGAGTTGAAAAGACCAGCGCCTTCATATGGCTACTATCTTAGCTGTGATTTCTGGAGACCGTAAAGCATTGCGATAATTTCGTTAACCTCTGAGAGAACCTTGTCATATTGTTCCCTCTCAACAAACTCATTCTGTAAAGCAATATCGATACACCCGATGCACTCGAAGCCCGAGCGGATTGAGTAATCGAGAAAGCGGGCGAATTCTTTCTTGCTTGAACTCCCGGCGCCTTCCGCAATGTTGAGCACTATTGAGTCTCCCGCTCTTTTGAATTGCGAGGTTAAGCCGAACATTTCGTCTTTTGGAAAGCGTTTTGCCGTCTGCCTTACTGTAGTCGTGAATAATAACGCTTTGGCGTATACTTTCAAATCTTTGAACTTGTTCATTCGATTTTAGTTGTTCGAGCTGCTTTTTTCTCAACTACTTTATACTCCACTACTTCTAACTTTCCAGTTTTCTCTTGAGAATCTCGTTCACAACCTTCGGGTTCGCTTTCCCCTTCATCGCTTTCATGGTTTCGCCGACGAAGAACCCGAATACCTGATTCTTTCCGCTTCGATATTTTTCAACCTGTTCCTTGTTGCTGGCAAGAATCTCGTCGATCACTTTCTCAATTGCACCGGTGTCGCTTACCTGCATTAGTCCTTTTTTCTCAACAATGCTCTTTGGCGGTTCTTTTGAAGTCAACATTTCTTCAAACACATCCTTGGCAATCTTTCCGCTAATAGTTCCGTCAAGAATCAGATTGATCATTTCGGAAAGGTGCCTGGGCGGGATGGGAAAGTCTGAAACTTCAATGTGCCTGTCCTTGACGACCCTCAGAACGTCCGTCATCGTCCAGTTGCTCGCCAATTTGTAGGTTTCATCGTTCTTCTTCCCGAGGTGATTCACGACTCCTTCGAAATAATCGGCCAGCGACTTTTCTGTTGTCAGCACATCGGCATCGTATCTGGGGAGCTTGAATTCCCGGACGTACCGATCGCGTCGCTCGGTCGGGAACTCGGGAAGCGTTGCTTTCACGGTGTTTATCCAGTCTTGATTCACGACAACGGGAACAAGGTCTGGCTCTGGAAAATATCGATAATCGTGGGCTTCTTCCTTTGACCTCATCGAGATAGCAATCCCCTGATTCGCGTCCCACAACAACGTCTCCTGTGCTACTTTTCCGCCGTTTTCGATCAGCTCAATTTGCCGGTTGATTTCGTATTCCAGGGCTTTTTCCACAAAACGGAACGAGTTCATGTTTTTGACTTCTGTCTTCGTACCAAATTTCGTCTCGCCTTTTTTTCTGACTGAAACGTTTGCATCACAACGCAGGCTCCCCTGTTCCATATTCCCGTCACAGATCCCCAAATATGTCACAACTTGCCGAATCTTGTGGAGATACAGATAAGCCTCGTGAGGGGAGCGGATATCAGGCTCACTGACGATTTCTATGAGCGGCACTCCGCACCGGTTCACGTCCACGAGTGTGTCGATGTCAAGGTCGTGGATAGATTTGCCTGCATCCTCTTCCATGTGAATACGCGTAATACCTATGGTCTTCTTCTTGCCATCCTCGAACTCTATTTCGACGAAGCCTTTTGTGCAAATGGGCTCTTCATACTGAGAAATCTGGTATCCTTTTGGGAGATCCGGATAGAAATAGTTCTTGCGGGCGAGAATCGACTTCGGGGAGACAGAGCAATGCGTAGCCAGTCCCATTTTGATCGTGAACTCGACAACTTGTTTATTCAAAACGGGAAGGACGCCGGGCATGCCGAGACACACCGGACACACGTTGGAGTTCGGC
>CAYIBG010000067.1:0-9331 GCA_964361365.1 uncultured Ignavibacteriaceae bacterium
ATCACCTGGCCGGGGTAGTCCTTCTCCTTGACAGCGAGCTCGTAGAGTCCGTTGACGAGCGAAGTCACTTTTTCCTCGTGTTCAAGCACTCTCTTCATCACATCGGCTGGATTCTTGAAATCAGATTTCGGTTTGTCAATGGCTTCAAGCTTCACCTGCCCGCCTCGCTCAATGATGTGCTTGAAAAACTTCATTCCATGTCCGTATTCCTCCTGGCTTTGAATCGCCATCCATTGAGCGAAGCCGGGAAGACTCGCCGACTGAAAATACGCGGACATCGAGAGATACAAGTAGGACGAGTATATCTCGTGATTGATTTGCTCGTTCATCAAATCCATAAGCTTGTTGGACATCATTTCGTCACTCCTTTCATAGGAAAATATTTTGACCAGGCTGTTTACAGAACATCAAAACCCCTCAACGAGCCAGAGGCTTAACGCGGGGACATACGTAATAAACATGAGCGCTACCAGTTCCAGAATCATAAATATGAATACAGCTCTCGTGATATGCAAAATCGGTTTTTGAAAGCGGAGGCTCGAGAGAAAGAGGTTGAGTCCGACCGGCGGCGTGAGATACCCAATTTCCAGATTTGTCAGAAAAATGATCCCGAGATGAATAGGGTTGATTCCAAATTGCATTGCGACCGGGATGATCAGAGGGACAACGACAAGGATTGCCGAGAAAATGTCCATCATCATGCCAACGATGATCAGGAAACCATTCAGGATCAAGAGAAAGGTCGTGGGGCTTGTAATCGTCGCCCGAACCAGCTCGAAGAGCTTCTGAGGAACCTCTGCGTCGATCAGGTAGTTCGTCAAACCCAACGCGGTGCCAACGATCGCAAGTATGGCCCCCACGAGAAGCATACTCTCTTTCATCACCCGCGGGATGTCGGTCGTCAGTTTGAGATCCTTGTAGATCAACACTTCGACGACCAGAACATAAAACGCCGTCACTGCCGCCGCCTCTGTCGCTGTAAAGATACCTCCGTAGATCCCCCCGACAATAACAAGTGGTAACGGCATTTCCCACGCCGCCGCCCTCGACGTGGTAAAAATATTCTTCCAGGAGAAGGCAACTCGAGGCACCTTCGCCTTGACGCCCACCCTCATGCTATAGGCAGCAAGAAAAAGAACGAGGATGATTCCGGGAATGACTCCAGCCAGAAAGAGTTTATCAATGTCTACCTTGGAGATCAATCCGTAGAGAATGATAGGAAGACTCGGAGGAAAAAAGAGGCCGATGCTGCCCGAGGCTGTCACAAGGCCGAGCGAGAAACGCTCGGGGTAAAGCTCTTTGATCAACGCCGGATATAATAATCCCCCCAATGCCACGATCGTGACGCCCGAAGCACCCGTAAAGGCAGTGAAGAACGCACAGGTGACAAGAACAACGATGGCAAGTCCTCCCGGCATCCATCCAAAGAACGCCTGAGCCACGTTGACCAGCCGTTTTGGAGAATTGCTTTCCGCAAGAACATACCCGGCAAATGTAAAAAGCGGGATGGCAATGAGGACGGGGTTTTCCGCAATCGAATAGAGATTGATGATGACTGCCGACGCATCAATTCCCGACACTGCAAAACCCAGAAGTGCGAAGGCTCCGATGACCAGGAACAACGGAGCCCCCAAAAAGGCAAGGAGGCCAATCAAGAGAATGATAAGCCAGACGCTCACGAACTCCTCTCATTCTTCAGGGCGGCGGTGGCATTCAGAATTATTTTCAATGAGAAGTGAAGTATCAGGAGCCCAAATCCTATCGGTATGATGAGCGCCGAGTACCACGTAGGGATGTCAGCATAAATGGTCGAACCGGCAATCATCTCGTTCTTCACATAGGTGACCGATGCATCCAAAAGAAACCAGCACATCGCGACCGCAAACATGCTTGTCAGGGTGTTGACAACGCTTCGCACACGCGGCGAGAGAAAACGAGTAAAGGCATCGATGTTGATGTGCCGTTCGCTTGAGGTCGCAAGAGCTGCGCCAAGAAACCCCGTCCATAGTACCAGGTGTCGCAGGAGGATATCAACCCAGAGGATGGTTGAGTTAAACCCATTCCGGAGAATAACCTGCAGAAAAGCCATCACGACCATCGCGGCAAGCAACAGGACGAGAAGGCCACCTTCAAACTTGTTGAGAAGAGAATCGAACTTCTTGAAAACGCTCATGGAGAGGATTTGTTGTTCTTCCGGAATCCTGTGAGGGCATTTTCGATCTTGTTGAGGAACTCCTCGGTATAGAGCTTCCCGACGAGTTGTCGTCGGGAGACTCGGCCGATTTCCATGTAGTACTGGACATCCTTCGGACTCGCTGTGAGAAATGAGATGCCAGTCTTCTTCAGGACATCAAGGGAATTGTGGTTGTCTTCGCGGCTCAATTTGGTCAGTCTCGCCATGTAGACGCGTCCGTTCCTCAAAACGATCTCCTGGATGTCCCTGGGAAGTCCATCATAATACTTCTTTGAGAGAAGTACGGCGCCAACTGCGTTGGTGAGCGGCACATCAATCATGTATTTCGCCTGTGTATGCCATTGCAACCCGATGCCTGCAAGCGGGGACGTGTAGAATCCATCCACAAGCCCTGTCTGGAGCGATGTGCGCACGGCTTCGAGACCCAGGGGGATCGGATTGAGGCCGAGAAGCTTGAATGCTGTCTCCGGAACGGGGTCACCCTCCCACGTCCACATCTTGATGGACTTCAGGTCGTCTGGTTTGTTGATGGGCGTTTTCGTGAAAACGTACACAAACCCGACTTCCGTCATTCCGAGCAAAACATAGCCGCCTGAATCAAAGGCTTTTTCAAAGTCCGGCCCAAACTCCTTCTGAAGGTAATCCGTTTCCTGGTAACTCTGGACAAGAAATGGCGCTTCGAGGACACGGACCGAAGGTGCCACTTCACCGATTCCCATTCCCGTCACTCCCACAGATTGGAGCTGACCGATTCGCACCTTCCTCAAGTACTGTTGCTCCGATCCCTGCGATCCGCCATAATAGATTTTGAATCCTACTCTTCCTCCGCTTTCTTTTCGAATCGCTGCGTCATACTCCCTCATCACGTTGACCCAGGCCGTTCCCTCGGGAGCCACAGTGGCAAACTTGATTGTGAATTCCTGGCCCGTTGCAAGAGTCCAGCAGACAGAGAGAATGCAAACAACGGTTCGTATTCGCGTCACAGCGGGCTCCTTTTCATTATCAGAACAACTCGTTTGCTTTTGCCAGCAATCGTCTCGCTTTTTGCTTGGCGACGGCATTGGGAAACTTCGCCGACGGGAGAATATCTGCCGGTGCATCAATCACTTTGGCCAGCAAGGATTCAAACAACTGCTGATCCTGAACCTGGACTGCATATGTTTTGGCGTAGTAGAAATACGTCATAAGAAATTTTCCCCCCCCAATCGAAAGGCTGGTTTCGAAGAATTGTTTCGCCTTTTCCGGCCTGCCGCCGAGAACAGCAGGCATCGATCCTTCAATGGTGCCGAGAAACAAATGCGCTCCGCCAAAGTAATAGGTTGAGTCGGTTCTCCTCACGAAATCCATCAATGCCTCGGCCCTGGGAAGATAAGCGAGGGCTTCCGGGTCTGTCCGGGATAAATTGATATGACTTCCCCAGCCAAAAGCGGTCCAAAACGCAGCCGGCACATCTTCTTTTGTTAATGTACCGACGGCTTTCTGAAATGATTCCAGATCGCCGTTCATCCCCGATTTGAAACCGGATTTCTGCATGAGAATCCGGAGCGCGTAATCCCTTCCACGGAGATACAACGGCCGGGCCCGTTCCACGCTGTCGTCCTCCACAAAAGCCAGCGCGTAGGCATTATATCCCTGCGAAGCATAAATCAAGAGTTTCTCGTTATCCGGATCCCCCTTGATGAGCGCTTCGATGAGTTTCAGGTTCGAACCGAGCCCTTCCTTCGCAAGCTGGGTGTCCGATTCCTCGTTGAAGGCTTCGAATCCATAGTCCATGATCCCTGCCATTGTTTTGATGGCAATCGTTTGGAAACAGCCGGCAAGGAATACTGACGTAAGGAGGAGCGCGACGGGGTGTGTGGACATTCTTGTCATGAAGTGTAGGCAATATAGGAAAAAAAGAAATATGACACAAAACAGAGCGTGGAACACTACTTCATTTGACACTCACACGATATGTTTGCTGCGGTCAGGACTTTCGTCCTGACTGAAACGCTGTCCTGTGTCAGGAGGAAACTCCTGACACCACTTACGGGCCAAACAAAGTGAGACACCATTAGACCACTCCGTCATTTGACACTCACACGATATTCGAGTACTTTCTTCACAAGTTCACCTTCTCCCCGACCGTTTTTCATTCACGCCATGCGCATCCTCCTTGTCGAAGACGAGATGAAAGTCGCCCGGTTTATTCGTCGGGGTCTGGAAACCGAAGGATACGCTGTTGATGTAGCAAGCGATGGATCCACCGGCGAGCAAAAAGCGCTCAACGGGCAGTACGACCTTCTTATCCTCGACGTTCTCCTTCCCAAGAAAAACGGGTTCGAAATCCTCAGTACCATCCGACAGGACGGATTCAAGTCACCCGTTCTGATGCTCACAGCACGGAGCGCCACGGAAGATATCATCAGGGGCCTGGATAAGGGAGCCGACGATTATCTCACAAAACCCTTTTCTTTTGACGAATTGCTCGCACGGGTACGCTCCTTGCTACGGCGCGGGCAACAAAGCAAGACTGTTCTCCGTTTTTCAGATATCGAATTGGATTCGGTGGCCAGAAGGGCAACGAGAAGAGGAAAACGTATCGACTTAACCACGCGGGAGTATGCACTTTTGGAATTCCTCATGCGCAACAGCGGCAGGGTCATCACGAGAAATCAGCTTGCCAAGGAAGTGTGGGGGCTCGACTTTGACCCCGGCACGAACATCGTGGATGTCTACATCAACCATCTGCGGAAGAAAATTGACGTTGGATTCGAGAAGAAACTGATCCGCACGGAACGCGGCAAGGGATACTTGTTTTCCGACAAGGAGAATTCCAGGCCAAAACGATGACGTTTTTCCATTCCATTCGAACCCGTCTCACACTCTGGTACACGGCATGGCTTCTCGTTTCATTGCTTGCGTTCGGGGCAATCTCTTACTTTGTCACGAATGAAGTGCTGATGGACAACCTCGACCGATCACTGCGGAACGAAGTGAGATGGGTGAACGAGTTTATTGAGCCGAAAGCGAAGAAGGTGCGCCTCAAAAGGTCGGCAATCCTGGAATTGCGCGAACTCCAGAAGTCCGCCGCCACGCAGCCACAGGATCAGGACGAGCAGATGACCGAGGAAGAGAATGCTGAAGTCGATGAAATGTGGAATCAGATCTACCAGCATACCCTTATGAGCCCAAGGAGGCATTACATCCAGATCCTGGACAGAAACGGCGACCTCCTGTATCGATCCCTGAGCCTCGGTAAGACGACCATAACATACTCGGACATTCCTTACGGAACCGTTCATATCGTTACGATCGATAACCCCGAGCATCAGAATCTCCGCCTGGCAGTGATGCAAAATGATTATGTCAAGATTTTCGTGGCGTACCCTCTCGGCCCCATCAACGAAGTCTTGGACAACCTGTTCGCCAATTTCGGCATTATAGCTCCGATGACTCTCTTGATTTCCATTATCGGGGGTTGGTTCCTTGCCCACATCTCACTCCGCCCCGTCGACACGCTCACGCGCACGGCAAGGGAAATCACTGCGCAAAACCTGAACCAACGGCTCCCCGCTCACGAGGTCGACGACGAAATCGGCCGCCTGACCGCCCAGTTGAACGACATGATTAGCCGTCTCCAGGCTTCCTTCGCTCAAATTCAGCAATTCTCCGCCGACGCCTCCCACGAACTGCGAACGCCGTTGACAATTATGCGCGGCGAAATCGAGGTCGCTCTGCGCGGCCACAGACTCAACGCTCCCACCCGGGAGCTTCTCGGCAGCGTTCACGACGAACTCGTGAGGCTCTCTTCCATCGTGGAAAGTCTGATGACGCTCGTGAAATCAGATTCGGGCCGTCTGGTGTTCGACGTTCAGGATGTTTCTTTGAATCAGATCATCGGTCAGATTGCGGCGGACGCACAGATGCTCGCCGAGGGCAAAAAAATTGCGATCAACGTGGTCGCAGCGGCTCCTGTTCGTGTGAACGGAGACGCGAAACGATTGCGCCAGTTGTTTCTGAGCCTTGTGGAGAACGCGATAAAGTTTTCTTCTCCTCGCGGAGCAATTACTCTTGCACTCGAACAACAAAATGGCAACGCTGTCGTGAACATAACGGACACGGGAGCCGGTATCTCCCGCAAAGACCAGCCCAGGATATTCGACCGATTCTATCGAGGACGCCAGCCAAAGAATGGCGAATTCGGGGGAAGCGGTCTCGGCCTCTCCATCGCGAAATGGATTGCGGAAGCTCACCGGGGAACCATTGAAGTCAAAAGCCGAGCGGGAAAAGGCAGCACGTTTACGGTGAAACTCCCTTCCACGTCCGGCGGCACCGATTCATAACCCTCGTTGCATTTCCCTGTTTTTTTCGTTATCTAAGGTTCCGACTCAACGCCAACGATGGCCTCCACGCGCCGCTCTCCAGCTCGAAAAATATACTTCTTCTCCGACGCTCATCTCGGTCTTGGCTCCAAGGACGATGAACGCACGAAAGAACGACGAGTGGTCGATTTTCTTTCGATGGTTGAAAAAGACGGAGACCAGCTTTTCATCGTGGGTGATTTGTTCGATTTTTGGTTTGAATACCGGTCGGTGGTTCCCAAGGGTTATTTCCGCCTCTTCACAAAATTAGCAGATCTGAGGGCGAAGGGCATCAAGGTCACGCTCCTCGCCGGCAACCATGATTTCTGGTTGAAAGGATATTTTGAGGAAGAGCTCGGTATGCAGGTTTCTCTTCTCCCGGTTGAGCGCGAGATTCGGGGAAAACGATTCTTGATGCACCACGGCGACGGCCTGCTCAAGAATGACACGGGATACCGCATCCTGAAAACCATTCTTCGAAACAGATTGAGCATCTTTCTCTTTTCACTCATTCACCCGGACATTGCCGGGGCCGTAGCCCGGTGGTCTTCCCGCAAAAGCCGCCAGCACACGGGAAAGAGGAGCTTTGAGACCAAGGATATGGTGGAATTTGCTGAAAAGAAGATCGCAGAGGGCTTTGATTTCGTCGTCATGGGCCATAACCATATTCCACTCGTCCAAAGAATCAGGCATGGCGTGTATGTGAACCTCGGAGATTGGATCGAAGAAAACACGTATGCTGTATTCGACGGCAGACGCCTGGAATTAAAACGATGGAAAAAGCGTTCGACATGAGTGATGGGTAAACAGAATTATAGTTCCGCAAAGATGGACAAGTATTTCAACGACCCCTCCTTCCGAAGGAACCTTCTCCAGCGAGGCGAAGGGTTCTTCAAAGACAGACGGAATGTGCTCATTGTTTTTGCCACGGTTTTTGCTGTGATGATCGTCGCGTTCGGCCTCATTGTTTTTTCCGGCCTTCCTTCCCTCGAGATGCTCGAGAATCCGCAACCTGAACTGGCAACAAAGATCATCGGCGCAGATGGCGAGGTTCTGGACCAGCTTTTTTATAAGAACCGGACGCGCGTAGCCTTTGAACAACTCCCCAGGGGTATGGTGGAAGCCCTAGTTGCGACTGAGGATAAGCAGTTCTACAACCACTGGGGAATTCACCTGAGCCGCGTGTTCAAGGCTTTTGTGAAAAATGTCCTTGCGATGAGCATTCGGGAGGGGGCAAGCACCATCACACAGCAACTCGCCAGGAATCTCTACAAGCTCAAAGGATCGGAAGAATCCCTCTTTGACAAGATCACCAGAAAAAGCCGGGAGTTCATTACTTCGGTGCAGATTGAGCGCAACTTCACCAAGAAAGAGATTATTGAGCTCTATCTCAACGAATCGTACCTCGGACGGTCGGCGTATGGTGTCGAAGCCGCCGCGCAGGCGTATTTTGGGAAACCGGCGTCAAAGATGACTCCGGCGGAATACACGCTCCTTATCGGCATGCTCAAAGGCCCAGGCTACTACGACCCCATCAATCACCCGAAGCGCTCCCTCGACCGACGGGACATCGTAATCGGCCAGATCGTTAGAGATGGACTCATGACGCCGGAATCGGCCGAGTTGTTGCGGTCGGAAATCCCCACAATTAAGGAACCGGAAACAGATTTTCGCACCGGGATCGCTCCTCATTTTGTGGAGTGGCTTCGGCGGGAGCTCTTGCGTAAGCAGGAGAAGTACGGGTTCGACGTCCTCCGCGATGGCTTGCGCGTTTACACCACTCTCGACAGCCGCATCCAACGCCATGCCATCCAGGCAATCGAAGAGCATTTGAACGAATACCAAAAAGGCTTCGATGCGACATGGGACTGGAAGAAATACCCCGACATCTTGAAAGATAACGTTGATAAGTACATCAAAGAATCGGAGGGGTACAAGAAATCGAAGAATGTAGAATCTCGCGACAGTCTTTTTCAGGTGATGCGCCTCGACTCTTCTGTCATCGACTCCGTGAAAAACCTTGCAAAACTTATCGAAGTAGGCTTTGTCGCCATCAACCCTCACAACGGCCACATTCTCGCCATGGTCGGCGGGAGGAATTTCCGGGCTTTCAAATACGGCCTGAACCACGTGACACAAATCCACCGCCAGCCGGGTTCGGCCTTCAAACCGTTCGTGTATACGGTCGCGTTGGACAACGGCTATCCTGTCTGTTTTGAGATCATGAACCAACCGGTCACGGTTCCGCTGCCGGATGGCACCCGGTGGACTCCGCAGAATTACGACCTCACCGTCGGCGGGAAATTCACGCTGCGGGAGGCTCTCAAGAAATCCATCAACCTTGTCACCGTTCGGGCGACTCAGGAAATCGCTCCCCCGAAACAGGTGGCCGATTATGCCATGCGAATGGGAATCAAGTCGAGAGTTCGGCCTTATGAATCCATCGGCCTCGGAACGGTCGAAGTTTCGCCACTCGAGCTGACTTCCTCTTTCACTGCGTTTCCGAATGAAGGCGTGTACGTCGAACCGATTGCGATCCTGCGCATTGAAGACAAAGACGGCAATATCATTGAGGAAAACCAGCCAGAGAGAAAGGAAGTCCTGAGCAAGGAAACAGCTTATCTCATGACGAATCTCATGGAGGGCGCTGTCAACGAGGGGACAGGAACGGCCGTTCGGCACTATTTCTATTTGCCCGCAGCGGGAAAAACCGGCACCACCAATGATTACGGTGATGCGTGGTTTGTAGGATTCACGCCGCAAATTGCCGCTGGGGTTTGGGTGGGATTCGACG
>CAYIBG010000068.1:0-1474 GCA_964361365.1 uncultured Ignavibacteriaceae bacterium
TCAGAGTCCGCTCAAACTGTCCAGTCTCCTTGGCATTGATGCGGAAATATGTGGAAAGCTCCATCGGACAGCGGACGCCCTTCGGGATATAAGCAAACGAACCATCGCTGAAAACAGCCGAGTTCAACGCCGCAAAGAAATTATCCGTGTGCGGAACAACCGAGCCGAGATACTGCTTCACGAGGTCTGGATGTTCACGAACCGCTTCGGAGAATGAACAGAAAATGATTCCGAGCTCACCGAGCTTCGCCTTGAATGTCGTTGCCACCGAGACGCTGTCGAACACCGCATCCACAGCGACGCCGGAAAGGAGCTTTTGCTCTTCGAGCGGGATTCCGAGTTTTTCGAATGTCTTGCGGATTTCCGGGTCGACTTCATCCAGGCTGTTCAGTTTGGGCTTATTCTTCGGAGCGGAGTAATACCGAATGCCCTGATAGTCGATGGGTCCAAACTTGATATTCGCCCATGTCGGCTCGGCATTGCTCTTTTCCAGTTCCTGCCAATGCCTGAAGGCTTTCAGTCGCCACTCGAGCATCCAGGCCGGCTCGCCTTTTTTCTCAGAGATCAGCCGGACGACGTCTTCGTTCAGTCCTTTTTGGATCGTCTCCTGCTCAACATCGGTGACGAATCCGTACTTGTATTCTTTCGTTGCTAATTGCTCTATCGTGTTGGTTTCTGTGCTCATACGATTTGCTTTTCTTCCCGATTTCTAACCTTGTTGTACTCCGCCCGTATTCGGCGCTGCCGCCGGAGGCGCAGGTTTTGGCCCAACCACTGCTGGAGAAGGCGTTGCGGGTTTTACCGCAGCAGGCGGAACAGCCGGTTTTGCTGGCGCGGCAGGCTTGACCATGGGTTTTTTGAACTCCGGATACACCAGCAGCCATGCAAGTCGGCCAACGTCTTTGAGAATATTCGCCTTTTCGAGCGACTCGACAACTTTGTGTGTCAGTTCTTCAGTTTTCGTGTACTTGTGGTCCATGTTATTCAAGGAAAGATATGCCATAACGCCGTAGTGGATATCACGGAAGAACACATTCGAAAGATGATACAGATGTAACCTGGTTTTGAGAAACTTCAGAAAATCTTTCTGGTTGTCGACGAAAAGTTTGAGTTGATCGTTCATGGGATTCTTTTCTGATGAGGAGTCAAATGATTTCCTGTACGGTCATGCTGCTGAAAAGGACATTGAGATTCCTTTGCAGCTTCCCGAGGGGCCGGCGAATCGTGCAGTTGTCAAACAGATAGCAGCTGTCCGCTCCGTCACTGTAACACTCCGCCACCATGGGCCGCTCATCTTCAATAACATGGATAATGTAGGACAGTGTCATTTCGTTCGGGCGCTTAGCTAATGAGTAACCGCCCCGAACACCTTGCAGGGAACGCACGACGCCGTTGCGGGCCAGCTTCTGCAGGACTTTTGCCAGCAGCTCAAACGGAATGTCGTATTCCTTTGCAATCTCTTTTGCCGTATAGA
>CAYIBG010000068.1:1574-9300 GCA_964361365.1 uncultured Ignavibacteriaceae bacterium
TCAAAAGGAAGCTGAAATGCATATTGGAATTACGTGTTACCCCACTTACGGTGGCAGCGGCGTCATTGCCACAGAGCTCGGAAAAGCACTTGCTGAAAAGGGCCACTCCGTCCACTTCATAAGCTACGCGCTTCCGATGCGCTTGGAAGGCTTTTCCAACAACATCATCTACCACGAAGTAGAGATGTCAAACTACCCCCTTTTCGATTTTCCCATGTACACGCTTGCGCTTGCGAGCAAAATGGTGGAAGTGGCCCAATACGAGAAGATCGACCTCTTCCATTGTCACTACGCCATTCCCCATGCAACGAGCGCCTATCTTGCCAAGCAGATGCTCAACCAGCCCAACCTGAAAGTGATCACGACGCTGCACGGGACCGACATTACACTCGTCGGCTTGGAGCCAAGTTTTCTCTCAGTCATGAAATTCAGCATCGAACAGAGCGACGGCGTAACCGCAGTATCGAGGTTCCTCCGCGAGAAGACACTCACCAATTACAACATTGAAAAAGAAATCGAGGTCATCCCGAATTTTGTGGATGTTGCGCGATTCAAAAACACGCATAGCGATGAGGTCCGCAAGCAGTGTGCACCCCACGGCGAAAAAGTCGTCGTGCATACTTCGAATTTTCGGCCCGTGAAACGTGTGGTGGATGTCATTCGCATCTTTGCTGAAATCCGCAAGAGATTGCCTGCCCGACTTCTGCTCATCGGTGACGGCCCCGAGAGATCTCAATGCGAATTGCTTGCACGCGAGCTGGGCATTCATGACGACGTCAAGTTCCTCGGAAAGCAGACCGAACTGGTCCCCATCCTTTCATCGGCCGACCTGTTTCTTATGCCGAGCCAATCCGAAAGCTTTGGGCTTTCGGCCCTGGAGGCAATGGCTTGTGAAGTCCCCGTCATATCGTCAAGCGTGGGTGGACTTCCCGAACTCGTCGCTCACGGCCAGACCGGTTTCATTGCCGAATTCGGAGACATCGACCGAATGTCACGTTATGCCATTGACCTTCTTACGAACCCTTCAAAACATCAGCTCTTTGCAAAGGCTTCCCGACAAAAGGCGATGGAATTCAATTCGGACAAAATCATTGCTCAATACGAGCAGTACTACGAAAAAATCTTGTACAGCTCAGAAGTCCCGGCCAAGTAACCCCCGTTTATGGCAGAACGGCACGATGCCGCGAAACATCTCTCCCTCATCGAGGAACTCATCGAAGTATTTCAAAAAGAGGGCTTTTCAGTAAGCGCAGCGGATGGCGCGAAGGGGTTCTCTTCCCCTCTCGAACTGCACAATGAAGGCTATGGAGATCAGGAAGACAAAACGCCGGACGTCTATGCGTACGACCCATCGAAGCGATGTTACATCATCGGAGAAGCAAAAACGGGGGCGGGCGACCTCGAAACAGAACATGCGCTGACGCAGTACAATGTTTTTCTTGACCAGTTCGACAAGCGCAGCGGCAATCAAGCCATCTTCTACATCATCCTTCCCTCAGGGAAAGTCGCCGAGTTCAACACGCTCATCACGCATTACATTCACAGAGACTACTGGGGGAAAATCGTGCTCGTCATTTCGTCCCGTTGGAAGGACTGATCAGGCAGGACGCAGTTTTGCGAACCTCAGGATGAGGTGCTTGACGCCGTACCCCTCGAACTGCACTGTTGCTTTCCTGGCATCCCCTGCCCCCGTCACTTGAATCACTTTGCCGCGACCGAAACTTTCATGCACGACGATCACGCCACGATGGATTTCAAACGCATCCTGCGATTCAGACTCATAGTCAGGCATGGGGTCCGCGCCGTTTCCGGGTTCCTGGATTTTGTGCTTTCGGCCGGCTTCGTGGTTCCTCTGCCGTGATCCGTTGCCACCGCCGACAGACACCTTCCGATGCAGCTCGTTCACAACGTGAACGATGTTTTCTTTTCCAATTTCTGCCATGAACCTCGATATACTCGGGTAGGACACCTCTCCGAAACGGTAGCGAAGCCTTGTATAGGTGAGATACAGTTTTTTCTGAGCCCGGGTTATTCCCACATACAACAGCCTTCGTTCCTCTTCAAGGTCTGAGCGTTCAAGCGAGTTGGAATAGAACGGGAGCAGCCCTTCCTCCAGGCCAGCGATGAAGACTACCGGGAATTCGAGCCCTTTTGACGAATGGAGAGTCATGAGCGTGACGGCATTCCGTGTCCCTTCCCAGTCGTCGATGTCCGACACGAGCGCGACTTCTTCGAGAAATGATTCGAGAGTTGCCTCTTCTCTCTCGTCTGAAAACTCAGATATGGCAGAAAGGAGTTCCTGAACGTTTTCCCATCGGCTCATGGATTCCGGCGTACCTTCTTCTTTGAAAATCTTGAGTATCCCGAGTTCGTCCACAAGCGACCGGATCAGCTCCGTAAAAGACATTTCTTTTTGCAGGGATCGGTACTTTTCCACGAGGGTATGGAATTGCCGCACACTCTTTCTTGTCCTGTCGGCGATGTCATTGATTTTCTCGACAAAGCCCAGAACGTCGTAGAGCTTGATTCCCCGTTCGAGAGCGAACGTGCGCAACCGTTCGACGGTGGTATCGCCGATCCCGCGGCTCGGGTAGTTGAGAACCCGAAGGATGCCCTCTTCATCGCTTGCATTGGCGATGATCCTCATATACGCCAGCACATCCTTGATTTCTTTCCGCTCATAGAATTTCACGCCGCCAACGATCACGTATGGAATACTATTTCTGCGCAGGGTGTCCTCAATCGTGCGAGATTGCGCGTTCGTGCGATACAAAACAACATAGTCTTTCAAATCGAATTTGTTCCTGTGACTCTCCTCCTGGATTGCCTGGACGATCTGGTAACCCTCGTCCTTGTCATCGGTGCATTCGACCAGAGAGATCGGGTCGCCCGATTCGTTCTCCGTCCACAAATCCTTGGGAAGTCTGTCATTGTTGAAACGGATGAGCTGATCCGCCGCACCCAGGATGTTCTTTGACGAACGATAGTTTTGCTCCAGTCGGAACGTCTGGCAATCGGGATAGTCCTTCGAAAAATCAAGAATATTGCGGATGTCGGCTCCCCGGAACGAGTAGATGCTTTGTGCATCGTCGCCCACGACGCACACGTTTCGGTGTGCACCTGCGAGCATCTTGCTGACTTCGTATTGAGCCCTGTTTGTATCTTGGAACTCGTCGACAAGAAGAAACTTGAACCGATGCTGGTATTTCTTCAGGATATCATCGTGGTTTTGAAACAACTCGATGGGTTTGATGAGCAGGTCGTCGAAATCCATGGCATTGTTCCGGCGCAGGGTTTTTTGATATTCCTCGTACACCAATGCCGTTTTTTCGTCGAACACATCTCTCGCCAGGCGGGCGTATTCTTGCGGGTAGATCAACTGGTTTTTGCTTGCGCTGATTCTCGAACGAATGGCATTCGGGTTATACTGTTGGGCCGAAATGCCCAGCCGTTCCATCGTTTTCTTGACAACGGAATAGGAATCGTCAGAGTCATAGATGGTGAAGGACTTCGTGTACTCCAGGGCTTCAGCTTCCCGGCGAAGGAGTCGCGCAAAAATCGAGTGAAAGGTGCCCATCCACAGCTGGGAGGCTTTCTCACCCACCAGTTTAACAATCCGGCTTTTCATTTCATGAGCAGCCTTATTCGTGAATGTGAGAGCAAGGATCTGGTAGGGCGGAACACCGCACTGGATCAGATGAGCAATTCGGTATGTCAGAACTCGGGTTTTCCCGCTTCCGGCGCCCGCAATGATCATAACCGGTCCGTTTGCAGCCTTGACCGCTTCCTGCTGAACAGGGTTCAGCTCGTTCAGAAATGACATAAGAATATAGTATTTAACGCCGAGGCAATTCCAAAAAGGAGGTGAAAAATGGTAAGGAAAAATCAAAGGTGAGGCAAGCACTCAATTGAAGCAACTTCTGAGAACGAAAAACTTTTCCTTGACAGATAAATCAATATGACTGTTCCGTAAACGGACGGCACCGTCTCAAAGCATGATCGCGCCTTCAAGCCTCAAGAGAAATTCCTTCGTCTTGATGCCGGCCGCATATCCAATCATGTCGTCCCTTGCACCCAGCACGCGATGGCAGGGAACAACGATGGGAAGCGGATTCGTTGCATTGGCCCGCCCCACTGCACGGTAAGCTTCCGGGCTGCCGAGACGCCGGGCCAGATCCTTGTAGCTGACGGTCGTTCCGTAGCGAATTCTCCGAAGCTCTCGCCAGACTCTCTTCTGAAAATCGGAACCCACCAGGTCCACACGGGTTTTGAACTTCACCAGTTTACGGTCAAAATACCTGTTCAGCTCATCGATGAATTTGCGGTTCTTGCTGTTGCTTTCCACGATTGCCGCTATCGGAAAATGTTCCTCGAGCCAGCCGATGAACTCTTTTTTCGTTTGCCCTGGAATGCTCAGCTTGCAAATCCCCTTTTTTGTCGAGGCGACGTGAACTGTCCCGATCTTCGAGTTGAAACTCGTGTAATAGAGCTTTTCCATCGGTTATCCTTCTTCGCCGGATTTCAACTTCTCAAGAACTGAAAAATCCTCGAGAGTCGTCGTGTCTCCTGAGACGGAGCCCGTCGATGCTATTTCCCTGAGAAGGCGCCGCATGATCTTGCCGCTTCTGGTTTTCGGCAGGGCGTCTGTGAAGCGGATCTCATCGGGCCTTGCCAACGCACCGATTTCTTTGACCACGTGATTTCGGAGCTCTTGCTGCAAATCCGGAGACGGGATCCGTCCCCCCTCGAGAGTTACAAACGCGCAGATGGCCGTCCCCTTAAGGTCGTCGGGTCTTCCAACGACGGCGGCTTCTGCGACCGAATCATGGCTGACGATCGCACTTTCGATTTCTGCAGTTCCCAAACGATGACCGGCCACGTTGATGACATCGTCGACCCGCCCCATAATCCAGAAATATCCGTCTTCATCGCGGCGCGCTCCATCGCCCGTAAAGTACATTCCCTTGATTTCACTCCAATACTGTTTTTTGTATCGCTCAGGATCCCCATAAATCGTCCGCAGCATGGATGGCCACGGTCTTCGCAACACAAGATAGCCGCCTTGATTCCGGCCAACCGGCTTGCCTTCTTTGTTGACCACTTCGGCATCAATGCCGGGGAAAGGCATCGTTGCTGTCCCGGGTTTTGTGGGCGTAGCGCCCGGGAGAGGAGTAATCATGATCGCGCCTGTCTCAGTTTGCCACCACGTGTCAACTATGGGACATCTGCCCTTCCCGATAATCTTGTGATACCACATCCAAGCTTCAGGATTGATGGGCTCCCCGACCGTGCCAAGCAGTCTGAGTGAACTCAGGTCGTGTTTGAGCGGCCATTGTTCCCCCCACTTGATGAACGCCCGGATCGCTGTCGGTGCGGTGTAGAATACGTTCACTTTGTGCCGTGCGATGATCTTCCAGAACCGATCTGGATCCGGCCAATTCGGAGCCCCCTCGTACATCAGAGTTGTCGATCCGTTCGCAAGCGGGCCATACACAACGTAGGAATGCCCCGTTACCCAGCCAATATCCGCAGTGCACCAAAAAGTGTCCGTGTCTTTATAATCGAAAACCCATTTCGTTGTGATGTACACTCCGGTAAGATAGCCGCCCGTGGTGTGTACAACACCTTTAGGCTTTCCCGTCGTGCCGCTCGTGTACAGAATGAAGAGTGGATGCTCTGAATCAAGTTTTTCGGGATCACATCGGTCGGAAGCCACCTCCATCAGCTCATTCCACCAATGATCC
This sequence comes from uncultured Ignavibacteriaceae bacterium, assembly GCA_964361365.1. GTDB lineage: Bacteria > Bacteroidota > Ignavibacteria > UBA10030 > UBA10030 > JANOGR01. Next base: position 7,319 of record CAYIBG010000068.1, read on the forward strand.
CTCCCCGGCTCCATATGGACTTCCTTCCCCGTCCTTTTGACAACGATGACTCCTTCGATTGAAGGAGTCTGTTTCAGAGCTTCATCGACATTCTGTTTCAGCGGGACCACATTTCCACGGCGGTATCCCCCGTCTGTCGTGACGACAAGTTTCGCCTTTGCATCATTGATCCGGTCGACGAGCGCCTGGGCACTGAACCCCCCAAAGATCACAGAGTGTGTTGCGCCTATCCTCGTGCAGGCAAGCATGGCGATGGCAGATTCCGGAACAAGGGGCATATAAATTGCAACACGGTCTCCTTTGGCGACACCGAGGGTTTTGAGAACGTTGGCGCATTTGCATACTTCAGTGTGGAGCTCCTGATAGGTCAGCGTCCTCGTGTCGCCGGGTTCTCCCTCCCAAATAATCGCCGCCTTGTTTTTTCGCCATGTCGACAGATGCACATCCAGACAATTGTAACTTACGTTGGTCTTTCCTCCCACAAACCATTTTGCCGTCGGAAGCTTCCATTCAAACACTTTTGTCCACTTTTTGAACCAATGGAGTTCCGCCGCGATGCCGGCCCAAAATTTTTCCGGACTCTTCATCGAAAAATCGTAGAGCTTTTTGTATTCTGCGTAGGTTTTGATCTGCGCGTTCGCGGAAAACGCCTTCTCGGGCTTGAAGACCCGTTTCTCTTTAAGGACCGACGTGATGTGAGACGATGGAGAAGTTTCGTGGTGCGATTTCATACGTGTGACAAGTTTCAGGCGGCGGTTTTAAAAAGCGGTGAAAATAATAATGAAAACGCCCTCGAAAGGCAAGCGTCAGTAGACAACAGTCGAATCGATCAGAAAGCTGTTTTGACTGTCGAATACCTTGAAGTAGTGTTTGCCATACCGCGGAGGATTCAGGACCAAAACAAGTGTGGAATCGAGAATGATATCCCTCACGATGTGCACTTCACCGGTTTTCTCCTTATGATACACGAACACTGCGAAGGAAAATAATGTATCCTTCAATGAAGTTTCGATGCGATCAAGCCGAAATGCCGTCGTCGACCCGATGCGTGCCATGAGTCTTACGCGAATATTATTGTAGAGGGAAGAGTCCGGCACCGAAATGCTGTCCGGAGTCGCTACAAACACTTCTTCGATGCTCTGTTCTGCACCCGTGGGTGCGCACGAGGCCAGAATGAAAACCACTATTGAGGCAATAAGAACGATGGATTTTGTTCCCGTCATGAGATTCCTTAAAAAAAAGCCCTTGCTTCTGCTCGTGCCAGATGAACGAAAGGTCGGTCACCTTCTGAGCGACCGCTGTAATTCAGCGTCACTTGAATATTTTGGCTAATTCTGCAATCAAAAGCAAGCTGCCATAAGATGCTTTTCCCGATCGCTTTACCGGCGGTGAACTCGTAGGGCATCGGTCTAAACGGGTCAATCACAACGTTGGACAGCACAACTTCTTCTCTTCTGACTTCCCCGCGGAGCTGTCCTGACCCATAAAGCGCATACACTGCTCGAAGGGCTTGTTCATTGATGTCGGCAGTAGCATTGCTTTGAGGCTGATCGACGATTCTTGAAACCCCCAAAACAAAACCGATTTCCAGTTCGCGTTGCGGGCGGTAAGAGAAATCCGTTGTGAGCACATCGCTCGTCAAATCTCTTACGCGGAGCGATGAACCGGTGGAACTGACGCGGTCAATCTTATTCGCATAGTCTGTCTGGTTTCCGATTTCCCGGACCAGCTGAGAGCGCACTCTCACCGACCTCTCTTTTTGATAGCTACGCTCGTTCACACCAACAAGCTGGACCATGCCGGTACGCTCGCCAAACCGGAAACGGAACGAAAGATCGGGATGGTGCTCAAAGACGTGGATATCCTGAGTCAGCTGATTCGACCCCGCAATCGTTGTTTCGTCGTTCTGAAATCTTCGAAAATTCATCAGGTAGATCTGCTTGACGTCGGGTTCCCTGCTTTTTTCATCAATGCGGACATAC
>CAYIBG010000069.1:0-9288 GCA_964361365.1 uncultured Ignavibacteriaceae bacterium
GGAGGCCGATATGAAAGAATACAAAGTCTTGACCCAGAAAGACAGGTTTTTTGCCGGTAAATTCGATCCGGAAAAGCTTGAGCAGGCGATGAATTCGTATTCTGCACAAGGGTGGCAGGTGATTGCTGTCGCGACGGGAAACATTCCGTCCATCACCGGTGCCCGCGAAGAAATGATCATGATCCTGGAAAGAGAGAAGCGATGAACATCCCCGAGGGGGTGGCGGGCGTCGAGTTCAATGATGTGCTGTTTACCGAGGAGGCGATACCCAACGCCACGTCCATCAAGAAGTTGACCGTTTTCATACGTAAACAAAATTCCAGCCTCGACGACATCAAGCAAGAACTCTCGAGCCAGGCGAAGGCTGTCGGGGCAAATACAGTCATGAATTTTCGCTACGGCCAGAGGTTGGCGACTTTGTGGGAGGCGCTTGTCAAGTTTGAATGGGATATCGAATTATGGTATGGCGAAGGCGACGCCGTAAAACTGTAAACCAACGCGAAGGACGAATATGATACGAATACATGCAATACGACTTGCACTCCTTGCTTTGATGCTGATTGCCGTCGAAGCGGTTCATGCACAAAAACTCAAGGTCTTTGTTTCTGTCGATATGGAGGGCATCACGGGGCTCGTCAGCGGCGACCAGGTAAGCCGTGGAAGTTCCGACTACCAAATAGCCCGTCGCTGGATGACCGAGGAGGCCAATGCCGCAGTGCAAGGCGCGCTTGATGCCGGCGCTTCCGAAGTCATCGTCAACGACTCACACGGAGACATGCGAAATCTCATTCTCGCAGATTTGAACCCTTCCGCAACATTGATTACCGGCTCTCCCAAGCCGCTCAGTATGATGCAGGGAATCGATGCCACATATGATGCGGTCGTGTTCATCGGCTACCATGCAAGAGAAGGCACGATGGACGGTGTGCTCGACCACACGATTTCCGGCGGCACGGTGGCTGGAATCAAAATCAATGGAATTGACATGCCGGAGCTGGGGATCAATGCGCTCGTTGCAGGGAGTTTCAATGTCCCCGTGGTATTCATCTCGGGCGATAAGGCCGTTTGCGAGCAGGCAAAATCAATTCTCGGCGAGGGCGTTGTCGCGGTGGCCGTCAAGGAAGGCATCGGGAAACGTGCAGCGAAATCCATGCCTTTGAAAAAAGCTCAGGAGTTGATTCGCCAGCAGGTCAAATTGGCGATTGAAAAACGGAAGGATATCAAGCCATTCAAACTCGATGGGCCCTACAGGTTTGAAGTACGATATATCCGAAGCTCACAAGCGGATAATGCGTCGGTCATTCCTGGAGTCAGGCGGATTGATGCGAAAACGCTTCAAATTGAATCGAAGGATGTTGTCGAAGGATTCAAATTCATGAGAGGTCTTATCAATCTGGGCCGCGACGACTAAAACTGGAGATATCATGAAAATCACTTTGCTCGCATTTGTCGTACTCACAACTACCTCCATGGCACAACTGAACCCTGCAGCGGCGACGCCCCCGGTCGCCAAGAAAATACCGAAAACAACCAACCTTCATGGGGAGGTGCTGGCCGACAACTATTACTGGCTGCGGGAAAAGACGAACGCTGATGTGATCGGATATCTTGAAGCCGAGAACAAATACACGGAAGCAGTCATGAAGCCGACGGAAAAGCTACAGGAAACGATTTACAACGAAATCCTGAAGCGGACGAAGCAGACAGACCTGAGCGTTCCGTATAAACTGGGCGAGTACTGGTATTACACGCGGACGGAAGAGGGAAAGCAGTACGGTATTTATTGCCGCAAAAAGAGCAGCCTGGAAGCCCCGGAACAAGTTGTTCTGGAACTGAACGAGTTGGCAAAAGGTCACAAGTTCCTCGGGCTCGGGCTTTACCAGGTGAGCAATGACGGTAACCTCCTGGCGTATTCGCTCGACACAACCGGTTTCAGGCAGTACCAGCTGCATTTCAAAAACCTGCAGAATAACGTGTTGTTTCCGGATTCCATCGGACAGGTGAACTCCGCAGTTTGGGCCTCCGACAACAAAACACTGTTCTACGCAAAAGAAGACCACGCGAAGCGTCCCTACCGATTGTATCGTCATGTACTGGGCGGAAAAAACGATGAAATGCTCTATGAGGAAAAGGATGAGCTTTACCGGATAGGCGTTTTTCGCTCCAACGACAAGAAGTTCATTTTTCTCGCTTCCGGAAGCTCCATCACATCTGAGGTTCGGTATCTCCCGAGTGATCAGCCTGCCGGTGTCTTCAAGATGTTTCTGGAGCGTGAAGCCAACCACGAATATGACATTGACCACCGTGAAGGCCTGTTTTATGTTCGGACGAACAAGAACGCAAAGAATTTTCGCCTCGTAACGACTTCCGTCGACAGGCCCGAACAGAGCTCGTGGAAAGAGGTCGTCGCACCTCGGTCTGATGTCAAGATCGAGGGGTTTGATTTGTTTAGGAACCATGCCGTTGTGACGGAAAGAGGCAAAGGGCTTATTCAGATACGAGTGATGGATTTCCTATCGGGCAAGTGGCAGAGCGTCGATTTTCCCGAGCCGGTTTACTCAGCGTTTCCTGCGAATAATCCCGAATATGACACCAGGTTGTTCAGGTTCAATTACCAGTCATTCATTACACCTAATTCTGTATTCGATTACGATATGGGGACAGGAAAGCGCACCCTCCTGAAAGAAACGGAGGTACTGGGAGGATACGACAGAACTCAGTACATGTCCGAGCGAATCTATGCCAGGGCCTCCGACGGCACCATGGTTCCGATTTCCCTGGTGTACAAGAAGGGCATAAAAAAAGACGGGGCTAACCCGTTGCTGTTGTATGGGTACGGCTCTTATGGTGCGTCAAGCAACGTCACATTCTCGATTCCTCGACTGAGTCTGCTTCAACGGGGTGTCGTGTACGCCGTAGGCCACATCCGTGGCGGTGGCGACCTGGGCGAGCAGTGGCGCGATGACGGCAAGTTGATGAAGAAAAAAAATACGTTTAGCGATTTTATTGCATGCGCAGAGCATCTTGTGAAAGAGAAGTATACTTCGAAGGAGCGTCTGGCCATTCAGGGTGGAAGTGCGGGCGGCCTCCTGATCGGCGCCGTTCTCAACATGAGGCCCGACCTGTTCAAAGCGGCTCATACCGCAGTTCCGTTTGTCGATGTGATCAACACGATGTTGGATGAGTCCCTCCCCCTCACGGTGGGCGAATTTCTCGAGTGGGGGAATCCCAAGAACAAGGATGAGTACACCTACATGCGGACCTATAGCCCATACGAAAACATCGCCGCTACGGTATATCCGGATATCCTCATCACAACGTCGTTGAACGACAGTCAGGTTATGTACTGGGAACCCGCAAAATACACAGCACAAATGAGGGTGACGAAAACTGACAGAAATGCTCTTTTGCTCAAGTGCAACATGGGAGCGGGGCATGGAGGGGCGTCGGGGAGATACGACGCGTTCAAAGAAACCGCCTTCATCTACTCGTTTCTGTTGAATTCGCTCGGCGTCGAGAAGTGAAGCGCTGCTGCGGCTTGTTCTTTATACTGGTTCTGTTCGTCTGTTACGCCGTCCAAGGTGCGCTCAGCCAAACTCGCCATGACGGAATCATACTCCAAATTGACACGACGTATTATGCTGTCAGGGGAGGTTCAGTTGAGGACCTTCGTTCGCAGGTGAAAACCCTGGGTCCTCAAAAAGGAGGAAAGCGGTACGATGCCGGCACCGAGTATCAAATCCGTTGGCGCTATCGCTCTGTAACCGCGAATGGGATCTGCAGGTTTGATTCTGTGGTGGTCCACCTGAATGTGAAATTCATTTATCCCAAATGGCAAATTCCGCCTTCTGCATCGGAACGCTTACTGAGCACATGGAGACGGTATTACACCAAGCTTCAGGGGCACGAGGATGGCCATCTTGACCTTGCTTTAGCGGGTTGCAGAGAAATTCTTCAGGCCATCAAGGAGATTCATCCAGAAATAACATGCAGGTCTATTGAAGGGAAGGCAGACTCATTTGCAGAGGCGATTGTTGCAAGTGTCCAGAAAAAGCAAGTAGAATACGATCGTGTCACTGATCATGGGACCATCCAGGGAGTGCGGCTTGACCCATGAAGCAGGGTAAGAAGTCAGACTTCTGACAAGAAGAAACAAGCAAGAAGTCTGACTTCTTAATTGTAGGTCGTCCTTAAGGACGACCTACGTGCGTTGTTCTAATTGACGCCCTTCAACTTCTCCAGCGCTTCCTCGACCCGCGTTTCGAGCCTGTCCTGAAAATCGTAGTCGTCGTACTCGTCGATCAAATCGAAGGCCTGACGGGCTTCCTGGTTTCGGCCGAGCTTCGCGCATGCCTGCCCCATCCTGAATAACCCGTGTGGGACGAGCCAAATCTCGTTCGGAGGGTTCAATGACGCAAGCTGTTTTGCGACGGATATCACTTCTTCGTATTCCTTCTGGTCGTTCTTGATCTGTACGACCCCGTACAGAGCTATTGCGCGCTGGTCGACATCGGCCCTGGAGTCTTCGGCAACCGACCTGAATATCTTCAATGCCTCAGGGTACGCCCGGACAGTCTGGTGATTGCCCGCTTTGACAAGCATCTGTTCGAATTCATTCGGCGGGCTCTTGATGCGCTTTTGGCCGAGCCTGTAGGAATGGTATTCCCAGGGATTGCTCGAAAGTTCAGCCTTTGTCATTTGCCGGTATATCGCAAGAGCTTTTTCGCGCTGGCCAAGAAGGTCGTAGCAAAGTCCAAGCCGGTAGTAGGTCGCGTTAAAGATGTTCTTTTTGTTGTCGGTCTTTTCGATGGAAAGTTCGACGTTGTTCCTGGCCTGTTCAAAGTCATTCCGCGTGAAGTAGCAGCTAGCTAACACGTTGTGGGCAAACTCGTCCCCGAACTTGATTTTCCGGCGTGAGTTGATCTCGACCGCCCTTTGCGCGGTGATGAGGGCGCTGTCGATGTTGTCTCTTCGCAATTGCCACTGGGCAAATGTCACGAGGAACAGGGAATTCTCCGGGTACTTATCCATGATGCGCTTGAGGTATTTCAACGCCTCGTCTTCCCGCTCCTCATTAAAGAGAAAAGTTGCCAGGAAGAATGTGGCTTCGTTACGGGCATAGGTGCCCTTTTCCGCAGCAATGCGCATAGATTCCAGGCCGCCTTCCAGATCTCCGCTGAAGCCGAGAATTGAGAGAATCCAGCGGAATCCTCTCGGAACTTTTGCCACAAGATAATTGAAAAGCCCGAACCCGAATTGTGCATCGTATACTTCCGGCGCGTCCTTGGTTGCTTCTTTGAGATAGGAATAGCCTTTTCTGCCATCCCAGGCAGCGCTGAAGGTGGACCCGTTGCGCTGGTAGGCCAGACCTCGAAATCCGTACGCCCCGCCGAGGTAATACTTTGCAACGCCGTTATTTTCGTCTTTGTCGAGCTCGGCGTCGCAGATTTCTATGACTTTGTCGGACAATTCGAAAAACTTCTTGTATGCCGCCTCGTCCCTGGTCAGATTGTACACCCAAAAGAAGACTAATGACTTGAAGAAATGACCTCTCGGGTCGTTGGGAGCAATACGGATCACTTCATCGAACGTATGCTCGGATTCCTCAATTTCAAGGTTGTATAACTTGTCGATGCCCTGAATTGTCAACTCATGCACTTTGGACCAATCCGCGGTCTGGCTAAGGGCAAGACACGAACTGGAGATGATAGCGCAGGTCAATACGAAATTCTTTTTCATGATGGCGAACTAAGATAAGAAATTCCGGAAATAGAATCCCAGGCGATCGTCAGAATTCAGATTTCTAATATGAAGACTCGAGTCAGAAGTCTGACTTCTTACGAGTCTTGATTGGTGCAGGAGTAGGGCTTGGTGGACGAGGATTTGATTTGTGATCGAGGACTTCATTCCGGTTTGAATCCGGTGAAGTCAGTCTTTCACAGGGCTGCGACAGCGCTAGAAATCAGGTAAAACGAACCCTTGCCGGCAGTCAGGCATTCGCCAACGATTCTGCCGTTTTTCAGCTCGCCGTCAAACACGCAGGACTTGCCGTTGCGAACAAGCTCAAAGTGAACGGATGAAGAGTCGATTATGATCCAATCGAGCGGTGCACCGTAGATTTGCTCTTTTGGGATATCAACGGTTCCGACAAGGACGCCCTCCTCTGTCCGGAAATGAACCTGGAATGCGAGGGTTGCTGAACCGCTTTTGAATTCACCAGTCCAGCTTCCTTCAACGGGCGATTTTGGGCTGACGGAAAAGCCGCTCAGTAGAAGAACCAGACCCACAAGAACTCCCCAAGACATGACACGTTTCATTGCTTCCCTCCGTGAGAATTGAATCTCAGGTTAATACGTAATCGATGTGAAAATGTTCCACGGGAATGATTCCCAATGTCATATAGACTACCCAAGATCAGAAAACGTCGCACTCATGGAGGGCGGGAGAGCATACGAATAACAAATTCAAAAAATGTCTATATTTGACTGAGGCAAAAAAAAACGTACTACGCAGGAGACACAAATGGAAAACTTCAAGAAAAGCATATACGACCTGATCGTTGAGACATCGACAAACCTCCCCGCCGATGTGCGAAGGGCTCTTGATACCGCAATTGGGCAGGAAAACAAGCAAAACCAGGCTGGTTTGGCTCTTCAGACGATTGCCATAAACGTTGATATGGCTGTGACGAATTGCGGGCCGATTTGCCAGGACACGGGCATGCCGACATTTGAAATCAAGACACCGCTTGGAGTAAACCAGATCGTCATGAAAAAGCTGATCGTTGAGGCAATTGTTGATGCTACAAAAGAAGGCAAACTCCGGCCAAATCAGGTGGATTCTTTGACCGGAAAAAATAGTGGGAACAACCTCGGCGAGGGAACACCCGTGGTTCATTTCGAACAATGGGAAAAGGACGACGTCGAGGTGAAATTGATTCTGAAAGGTGGCGGCTGCGAAAACAAGAACATCCAATACTCACTGCCAGCAGAGCTTCCCAACCTCGGCCGGGCTGACCGGACTATGGACGGGGTTCGAAAATGCATCATGCATGCGGTGTGGCAGGCTCAAGGTCAGGGTTGCAGCGTGGGGGCCATTGGCGTTGCAATCGGAGGAGACAGAGCCTCGGGTTATCATTACGCAAAACAGCAGCTTTTCCGAACTCTTGACGATATCAACCCGAATTCTGAACTGGCAAAACTCGAAGACTACGTTATGAAAAACGCCAACAAGCTCGGCATTGGAACAATGGGGTTTGGCGGTGCAGTGACGCTCATTGGGTGCAAGGTCGGCTCGTATCACAGGTTGCCGGCAAGCTACTTTGTTTCGGTTGCGTATGACTGTTGGGCATTTCGAAGGCTCGGCGTTGTTCTCAATTCAGAGACAGGCAAGATCAAGCGCTGGCTTTACAAAGATGAAACCCCGGCCGTGAAAATGGCAAAGGAAACGAAGCTCCCCGTGACGGGCAGGGAAGTAAGGTTGAAAACGCCACTTTCGGAAGAGCAGGTTCGTAGCCTCAAAGTTGGCGACGTGGTACTCCTCGACGGGATATTGCACATGGGACGCGACGTGCTGCACCATCATTTCATGGCTCATGACTCACCCGTGAACCTCCAGGGTGCAGCCCTGTATCACTGCGGACCCGTTGCATTGAAGAAAGACGGCAAGTGGACCATGAATGCAGCGGGGCCCACGACGAGCATTCGTGAAGAGCCGTATCAAGGAGACATCATCAAGAAATTCGGCTTGAGGGCTGTAATTGGCAAAGGCGGGATGGGTGCGAAAACGCTCGCTGCGTTGAAAGAATGCGGGGCGGTCTATTTGCACGCCATAGGCGGAGCGGCTCAGGTGTACGCCGATTGCATCGAAGAAGTGGAAGGAGTGGACTTTTTGGAATTCGGCATACCCGAAGCGATGTGGCATGTGCGGGTCAAGGGTTTTCCGACAATTGTGACGATGGATGCTCATGGAAACAGCCTTCATGCAGACGTGGAAAAAGCGTCGGCGGCGCAATTGGTAAAGCTGAAGGATGAGGTGATGGCTTAAACAGTTGACCTCGATGCAAAAGCCTCAATCGCAGATTTTGGAAAAGGACTCGCTTCGCGTTCTTCGTATCGCCCTCGACAAACTCGAATCTGGGTTTGATACGCTACCCCCTTTGACTTCAGCGTCGAAGGATGGAGCAGGCCTAGAAAGCGTGCTTCTCCAGGTTGCGGATCGTCTGCGCGATAATTATCCCTACTTTCATCCTCTCTATGCCGGGCAGATGCTCAAACCGCCCCATCCTGTGGCTCGACTTGCTTATGCACTCGCGATGTGGATTAATCCGAACAACCACGCGCTTGATGGCGGGCGGGCAAGTTCGCAGATGGAAAAAGAAGCTGTCGCTGAGATTGCGCGGATGGTTGGGTGGGATGAGCATCTCGGCCATCTGTGCGGTGGAGGTACAATGGCAAACCTTGAAGCGCTGTGGGTGGCAGGTCAAGTCCATCCCGGCTTGACAATCGTTGCCTCCGAGCAAGCACACTACACTCACAAGCGCATCAGCGCCGCACTTGGCCTCCCGTTTGAATCCATCGCGAGCGACAAAAGAGGTAGACTTGATGCGGAGGTGCTAAAGCGGCGTCTGGATCAAGGGGGCATTGGGACCGTCGTTGCGACAGTTGGGACAACGGCTGTCGGTTCCGTGGATCCAGTGCCGAGGATACTCGAACTGTGCAAGAAATATGGTTTTCGTTTGCACATCGACGCTGCATACGGTGGCTATTTTGGATTGACCGGCAACCTTGCGGCCGAAGCGCGTGGGAGCTACGACCGAATGAGTGAGGCTGATTCGATTGTTATCGACCCGCACAAGCACGGTCTTCAGCCATACGGTTGCGGCTGCGTGCTTTTCCACGACCCTGCGGTGGGACGATTCTACAAACATGATTCTCCTTATACCTACTTCAGCTCGAACGAATTGCATCTCGGTGAGATCAGCCTCGAATGCTCCCGCCCTGGAGCTGCCGCAGTTGCGTTGTGGGCGACACAGAAGCTTCTCCCACTTGTAAAAGGCGGCGAGTTTGCCCGCATGCTTGGAAACTCGCGGAGCGCTGCGTTAGCGCTGCATAAGAAAATCCGTGCCGATGGCCGATACATGACTGCGTTCGAGCCGGAATTGGACATCGTGGTTTGGGCCCCGGTGGCAGCGCGAGTGAGTGAGGCGTCAGAAATTTCGCGGTTGATTTTCGAAGAGGCCGCCAAGCGTGATCTCCACCTGGCTTTAGCGAATTGGCCCGTCGACTT
>CAYIBG010000070.1:0-9117 GCA_964361365.1 uncultured Ignavibacteriaceae bacterium
GGGTCGCTGTCGAAGCCCACGATGAAACCGGCCTGGACCTGCATTCCAAATTGATGGATTTTTTTTACAGAGGCCGCAAGGTCGCGGTTCTTGTTCGGGATTTTCGCGCATTCGATCAGACTCTCCTCATTTGGCGATTCGATGCCGACAAATACTGTATCGAACCCCGCCCGGGCCATGAGCTTCATGAGCTGCTCGTCGTCCGACAGATTGATTGACGCTTCGGTGTTGAAAAAGAAGGGATGCTTCCGTTTCTCAGTCCATTCAATGATTGCCGGGAGGATTTCCGCTTTTAGCTTACCGCGGTTGCCGATGAAATTGTCGTCGACAAAAAACACCTGACTCTTCCATCCCAGCGCATAAAGGCTTTCAAGCTCGGCTATGAGCTGTTCCCTTGATTTTGTGCGAGGCACCCTCCCATAGAGAACTGTGATGTCGCAAAATTCGCAATCATACGGACATCCGCGGGAATACTGGATGCACATCGAGGAATAGTGCTTGAGATGCAGAAGGCTCCAGAGCGGGATGGGCGTCGTGTTTACGTTTGCCCATTCAGTTGACGAATACAGTTTCTTAGGTTGTCCGTTCGAGAGGTCGGCAAGAAAACGCGGAAGAGTCAGTTCGGCTTCATTGAGCACCAGGTGGTCGATTTCATCGAACTCATGATGCCGTGCAGTAAACAGAGGTCCCCCCGCAACGATTTTCGTGCCGAGGGCCTTGCATCTTTGGATCACTTCTCTTACGGACTTCTCCTGAATCGACATGCCGCCGAGGAACACGTAGTCGGACTGGGCGATGTCGTCGTCGCTCAAAGTTTCAACGTTCATATCGACGAGCTTTTTCGTCCAGGCTTCAGGAAGCATCGCCGCGACGGTCAGCAAACCAAGGGGCGGGAAACTGGCTTTTTTGGAGATGAACTTCAGAGCGTGCTTGAAACTCCAGAAGGTCTCGGGAAATGTCGGATTAACAAAGAGGATCTTCATGATAGACCGGACGCGGTTACAACAACTGACACCTGCGCTGAAAATGGGCTAAGCCACTGATTGTATGATACATTCTGGGAGGCAGATTGTCAAGCAGGCGAAGCGGTTTCTCGTTGAGAAAGGAGAGCATTCGAATGGAGGAGCGAATGGAGATTACCATGGCCCCCGAACCTTCAAATATCTAAAAAAGCCTACATCACAAAATCAATCTCATACATCTCATACGCGGACTTTTTCATCCCCAATTTCTCGTATGTTTGCTGGGCTCGCTCGTTATGTTTTTCAACGTAGAGCCTCATTCCGCAAACATCTTTGCGCCCTTTGGCAAGATTCATCACATGGTTGTAAAGCGATTTGAATACTCCCTTCCCCCGGTAATCCTCCATGACATACACGCTCTGGATCCACCAGAAATTCCCGTTCCTCCAGTCGCTCCACTCATACGTAATCATCAGCTGTCCGACAACCTGAGCGTTCTCCTCTGCGACAAAGTACACACCTTTGGAAGGATCGTCCAGGATGGCCTCGACTCCCCGGGCGATACGCTCAGCCGGCAAGGACTTGTTCTCAGTCTCTCTTGCCATCAGACTGTTGAACTCTGCAATGACTGCTGCGTCGCTCTCTGATGCGGGACGAATGGTAATGGGCACGGTTATTCGGCGAGGATCGCGTCGACTTCGATTTCCACAAGCATCTCTGGTGAAACAAAGCCACTGACTTCCACCATGGTGGCGGCGGGACGGATATCGCGGAAAATCTCGCCGTGTGCCTTTCCGACTTTTTCCCAATCGGCAATATCTCTGACAAACATCCTGGTCCGCACAACATCCTTAAAACCTGCACCAGCTGTCTTTAACGCCGTTTCGATGTTTTTGAAGGCCTGTACCGTTTGGGCATAAGGGTCGCCTTTCCCCACGATGTTTCCTTGTGCATCCGTAGCCGTGGTGCCGGCAACATGGATATACGGCCCGACTTTCACGGCGCGCGAATAGCCCACGATGGGTTCCCACGGAGTGCCGCCGGAGATATTTTTTCGTTTCATACTAATCGGCAGAGGTGACAGAAAAAAAACTAATGCGAAGGTGTCCTCACCGAGCGTTTTGTTTTGCAATCAAAGCTCGATGAGACGCCCACCTGCCTTATTGAACTATGAGGCTGGCAGGTCGGCCTTAAGGCCGACCTACTAAAATTCGAAGCTTAAAACATTCCTCTCGTGTGTAGGATTGAGCGATGAGAGAGGGGATGAAAAGGGTGTGAGATCAAAGCAGAGAGATCACACCCCTCCAGTAAAAACAGGATGGTATCCCCTCTCTCCAACACGCTTGCCTTCGCGTTAGAGGGGACCCGATCGCAATATCGAAGTTTGAACAGTCCGCTCTCGCATGGAGGCCAGAGAGGTGTGTCATCTTTTCTTGCGCTTCACTTTTTTCTTCAAGGCTTTTTTACTCCAGCCCATCCGTTCTTTGAGCGTTGTAATGTGCGCAGTGTGGTGCCGGCCGTGCCAGGCGTAGAGCTGCAGCACGCGGTCGAGGTTCTGAATTCCGCTTTCAGGATGGTTGATGGTGCGGGCGAAGTCCTCAGGTTTCATCGCCTTCAAAACGATAAGCCAGCGCTGATGCACCGCCTCGAGGAGGTCCAGCGACATGTCGACGGGGGCTTTTGCGTCGGCAAGGTTTGCCCAAAGTTGCTGTTCGTACGGTTTGATCATGGGCTGATCTTCTGTCAGGCCCAGCTTGAAACGAATATATGCGTTCATATGACTGTCGGGCACGTGATGAACAACCTGCCGCACCGTCCACCCGCCGGGGCGATACGGAGTGTCGAGTTGTTTCTTCCTCAAGTCGGCAACAGCTGCACGCAGTTTTCTCGGCGCCTCCGCGACCTGTTTGATCAGTTGTTGACGTTCTGCATCGGTGATTTCCGGCTTCGGCCGGAATTTGCCGACCGGATATTGCAGGTCTTCCATGATGGTCTCCTGTTATTTCACATGCGGCGCAGGACTCGCATTGCTCATGTCCGTGACGGTCTCTTTCTTGCCGTCAGATCCCTTGCGCCAAATCCAGACATACTTCCCGTATTCCAGTTTTTCTTTGCCGTCTGCATCCTTGGATTTCATTTCGTACGTCCCCATCGTCACGCCGAAATCACCAGCTGCGGAAACTTCAGACTTGAACGGGCTTCGTTTGACCGTCACTCCGGCCAATTCCTGGGGCATCAAGGAGGGCGATCCCAGGTCCGCAATTGCTTTCAATGAACCGTCGGCCTGTTTTTTCCAGACCGTCATATACGTGCCTTCCAGCGTCCGTGGAATGTTGTTCACCGTCCTTTTGGACCAGTATTTACCCGTTGTGTACCCAAGATCCCCTACTGCTGAACATTCCGTAAAATCGGGATCCCATGTGAGCGATCCTCCCTTTGGAAAACTTCCGTACTGAGCAAATACAGCGTTTTTTCCCGAAAGGACGACCTGGTCGGGCTGCATAAGGTATGCGTCGTCCGTGAGGTATGCCAGAAAGGCCTCGAGTGGCCCTTTGGCCGCGGAGAATTTCGAAAATTCAGTATCGATGTTTTTGAATCTTGCCAACACAGAATCCGATTGGGCAAGAAGAGTAACGGGGAAGCAGGACATTCCGAGTGCCAAAACGGCGGAAGGAAGCCGGCGTTTCAAATCATGGAAAGGATACATGGCCGTTAGAAATATATTGTGAGAAGTAGGGAAGAAGTACTATTCCGGGTGTTGAAACTCGTTACGTCTGAATTCTTTGAGTAGCTGAGGCGAAGGCTTTGTTCACCCGCCAGAGACACGTCTTCGCTCAACCAATACTCAACTCCGAGAAAAACACCGCCCGTGTAAACCCTTCGAGTGTAATCCGATGACCTCTTGCCGGTAAGCGAGTTGTACTCCGAGCTTTCGCGATCCCATCGAAGGCCCAGACTGACTCCGGCATACGGCGCAAGGGGCAGGGCTCGCTCGAATCGGGTCGCAAGATACACCGTGAGAGAAAAACTCGTTTGCGACCGGTCATAGTTGTAGATTGAAGAATCAACCAGTGGACGATCAGTCTTGTCTGTATCGTAGGACCCCGCGACCTCGAATCGTACACTCCGATAGTTGTTCAGCCAGTACTTACCTCCAATTCCTCCGCCAAGGTAGAGTCCGGATATGGAGAACGTCAGGCCGGTACGTCCGTCAACATTCCATGTCGTATCTCCTGGTTGTTGCGCCAGGGAGAGCTGGACGCAAAAAACAAAAACGAAGCAGAAAGAGAGTTTCCTCATGCAATTACGGCGTTCATGTTGTTGACCTTCGCGCCCTTCAGAAATGGGCCCTGGAGTTTCCACGTCTTCCGTATGAGTTCGGAAGAAATGATGGAGCCGCATTTCTTTGTGCCGATGAGGAGACAAAGTTTCTTAGACATCGCCAATGCTCATCTTCATTTTGGAATCCATATTCCGCAATCCGCACTTCGCATTCCGCAATTTCACAGTCCTTGTTGTGCTATAATGTAAGCCAAAATTGCCATGCAGGCCGAGCCGAGTGCCAGCTCACGTTCGTTGACATTCTCTATCGTGTCGTTGTCGGAGTGATGATAGTCAAAGTAGCGGTGAGAATCCACACTCAGCCCTATCCCGGGAACACGCTTTCGCATCAATTCGGAGATGTCGGCCCCGCCCCCGCCAGGAGTAAAACGATCCGCGCCGATAAAACGAAACGCCTGTGCATACGGCTGGAGTTTTTTCAGGGTGAGGGAGTCTCCAAAGCCGAAGCCCCGCGGCATCAGCCCGCCCGCATCGGACTCGATCGCTGCGATATGCCGTTCGTTGGGACGGTCTTTGGCGGCGTACGCGATCCCGCCGCGCAACCCGTTTTCTTCGTTCATGAACATCACAGCCCGGATGGTGCGTTTTGGTGTAAGCCCGAGCTCTTTGAGAAGTCGAAGGGCTTCGAGCGCTTGTACACAGCCCGCTCCGTCATCATGCGCACCTTGTCCTTTGTCCCAGCTGTCGAGATGTCCGCCCAGCACGATCACTTCTTCGGGATGCTCCGAGCCGACGATGTCGCCGACGACGTTCGCGGATTCGATGTCGGGCAGCGTTTCACTTGAAAGCTTCAAACGAACCCGGAGGTTTTTTTCGCTCTTCAGCATGGCACTGAGTTTTTCCGCATCATTCGTACTGACAGCCGCGGCCGGGATCTTCGTCACCGAGTCGGCGTACGACATGGCGCCCGTGTGCGGAAAATCGTCAAGACGGGTGGTCATCGAGCGCACCAGGGCCGCGACGGCCCCGTAACGTGCCGCTTGGACGGCTCCCTGTCCGCGTTGATTGACGGCACGCCCGTACGCCTCGAACGTCTGCAAATACCCGCGGTCCATCGCGCGGTTAAAAAACACAATCTTCCCCTTCACATGGTCACCAAACACGCGCAATTCTTCGAACGATTTCACTTCGACAACCTCGGCGGTGATTCCCTCTCCCATAGTGCCGATGCTGCCACCCAAAGCTGTGATTCGTAAAGGAGCCGCCTTGCGCTTTCCGGATGCAACAACGAAAGCTTCCTCTGCAGAACCCCTGACCCATCGCGGCACAAACACAGGCTCGAGATGCACGTTGGCAAGCCCGAACTCTTCCATTTTCTTTTTTGACCATTCGACTGCCCTCGCCGCCTGAGGCGACCCGCTCAGGCGGTGGCCGACCGTTGTGGTGAGTTCGGTAAGCGTTTCGATGGATTTGTTCGAGCTCAACGCCGTCGTGAACAAGCGCTGTGCGAGGGAGTCATACGGCGTGGAAACGGGTTGTGCGAAGGAAATGGATAGAAAACTGAAGATGATGAATGCAATTCGATATATCATGCCGCGAGAGTCCTTTCAGATGAGTTTTGGAGAAATCAAAAGAGAAGTATAGTTTGGACAGTCATAGTGCCTATTCAATAAAAAAAATTGTCACTCCCGAGGATTTCGCGTTTCTTGCGTCCGCCGTCTTTGTGGCGGATAAGAGGGAGTCCAGGACAAAGCCAGCTCTGGATGCCCGCTGAAAATCCGCAGGCATGACAAGAACTGTGGGATGTGGCTGACCAATAAAGCACAATCTTGGTTTAAGCCAACCCCTTTCTTTTCCTGATTATCCAAACTTGTTCTTGTTCTTCAGTTTCGGAATTCGCATCAATTTCTTCCATTTCTCTTTTTCGATTCGCGCAGCTTTTTGATCCTGCTTGAGGTAGAGATAGTGCATTTCCCGTTTCAACTTGAGATAGCTTTTCCAACGACTTTCGTCGAGAGTGCCGTTTTCGAGCGCTTTTTTGACAGCGCAATCCGGTTCGTTCTCATGCCGACAATCGTTGAAGCGGCATTGCCCGGCCAGCGCCTCGACGTCTTCAAAAGTCTCGGTCAATCCCTCGCCGGTTCCCCACAACTGAAGCTCGCGTATCCCGGGCGAGTCGATGATCATTCCACCCGATGGAAGAAGCAACAGCTCGCGGGAGACGGTGGTGTGGCGCCCCTGGCTGTCGCGTATCCGGACCTCTTTTACTTCCTGTTTATCGGTTCCCAGAAGAGCATTCGCCATGGTGGATTTCCCGACTCCCGAAGAGCCGAGAAGAACCCCTGTCGTCCCCGTTGGGAGGAGGGATTTCAGATTCTCCAGCCCGCGTTTCTGGACGGCACTGATGCTCATCACGGACGTCCCCCGCGCTACCGATTCAACCTCCTGAATTCGTTCATCAAGGTTGGCGCAGAGGTCGACTTTGTTCAACACAACGACCGGTTTGACGCCGCTATCCCAGGCCAGTGCCAGTGAACGCTCGATGCGCCTCAGGTTGAAATCGTGGTCCAACCCGCTCACGAGCAACGCAACGTCGACGTTCGCAGCGAGAACTTGCTCGTCAGTTTTTGCCCCGGCAGCCTTGCGTGAGAATTTGCTTTTTCTTTCGAGCACGGCGTAGATCGTCACCACATCTTCCCCCGGCCGATCTTTGATGACAACCCAATCACCGACAGCGGGAAAGTCCTGAGGGCCATGAGCATCATGCCGGAACTTGCCCGTCACTTCTGCCCACAGTTCTCCCTTTTGAGAGTAGAGAACGTAACGGTCTTTATGCTGGACCATGACGCGCCCGACCCCGTATCCTTCTTCCCTGAACGGCGCAAAATATGCTTCAAAGAAAGGTGTCCAACCCAGTGATTGCAGATCCATTTTCCGGCGCTTATTCGAAGTGTTTTACTCGCGGCCACATTTGATCCAGCGAAACCTTTAAATTCCGGCAGACGTAGATTTTCAAGTCGTTTTCATACGGCATACAATACTCGCTATGGACGCTATCCGCCGCCACGACGCTTTCAAAGATCTCCTTTTTATCCTCGAGGTTTCCCCCGAGAATGATGACCAATTCTCCTCTATGACCTCTCGGCCCCCAGAGCCAATAGTTGTTGTGGCCCCCGATAGTTCTCGGAAGTCCGTTCTCTTTTCCGAAGAAATCAATGGAAGCGCAACGGCCATAGTTGTCCGCGAACACTGCGCATTTTTTTTGATCTTCGGGAGAGAGAGAAAGATAAGCCTTCACGACAGCATTTGCCTTGTCTTCCCAGCCGAACATGTCTGCGTAAAATTGGGGAAGTTTTCCCATCCGGTGCCCTTCGGATGTTGTCGGCCCAAAACCCAACCGCTCAGCATAGGTGATATACGTTTCGACGGGCAGAATCGGGAGGACAAGGGGAACCAATCCCAAGCTTATGACAAGAGCTGCAATGGAGACAGGCCGGACCCAGTTCCATCCCCGGTTCCGTATCAACTCTTCGATGGAGACCGACCCCGCGGCAAACAAAACCACATATGCGGGGGCCAAATATTCCGGCTTGCTGTGAACATTCACAATGAGAATAACAAGGGCCGTCAGGTACGCATAGGCGAGAACGCGGTATTTTTTTTCAGCACCCCGGAACAAGAAGATGATTCCCAGCAGCCAAATTGGAATGGCAAACGGGTTGAGAATCAGAAGTTGGCCCAGAAGAAAAGAAACCGGTGTCTGCGAGGAATATTTCTGGGTTGCGCCGCGAATGAACTCGAGTGCGGCGAAGTCGTTCATCACGTTCCATGCAATATAAGGCAGGAACAACAGCAGGATCATGACGCCCGAGATCCACGGCCATTTCGTTTTGAACCAGCTCCTCTGCGGGGTCAGAAGGAACCCGAAGAAGATGCCGAACGCAAACCAAGCGATGCCGATTTTGTTCAACATGCCCAATCCAAGAACAAGACCGAGGGACAACCAATACCTGGGAGATTCGGTCTTGAGAAGCCGGATAACGATATAGGAAGCGAGCGCCCAGGAGAGGATTTCGAACGAGTTCATCGAATAGATCGAGTTCATGGCGAGATAGATGGGCGCCGTGATGGCTGCGAGGCAAGCGAGGCCCTGCGCAAATCGGTTGCCACCCAATTCCCGGGACATGGCGCCGGCGAGAAAAACCGTTGCCGCTCCAAAGACGGCCGGCAACAACCGGAGAGCAAAAATCGAGTCGCCGAATATCAACCGGTTTACGGCAAGAATGAAAATCGAAAGCGGAGGCTGGTCCACAAACCCGGCCGCGAGGTTCTCACTGCAGGCGATGTAATACAGCTCGTCGCGAAAAATCCCATAGCCCCCCAGGATATTTGTCACAAGATGGATGACGAGTTTGAGGCCTGAAAGCAGAAGAACGATGTTCCAATCGCTCCAGAGTCTTCGTAGGGCAGATTGATTGATCATATTGTGTCAGCTGAGAATTCGTTCCTTAATGTTGGTATCCGGTAAGCGGCACTCGTCGAATTTTCCAAACCACCGGTATCGATGTCGCGCGATAACGTTGTACACAACGTCCCGCAAGACCTTCGGGATGACGATAAGCGGATAGAACAAGGGCCATAAGCCGTTGAGCTGTTTCAAGACTTTCAAAGCGGCAGTCGAATTGGTAAAAAATCTGTCGTTTTCAAAGTAGATAAACGTGTCAAGTTCGTTTTCTGGAAGGCCGGCCGTAGCGAGATATTTTTTTCCAAGGGACGATTGGAGAGAGATATATTGAAAAATGCCTCTCGGGTCGTGCCGGATCGTAGAAGTAACAAGCCCGTTGCACAGCGCGCAGACCCCGTCATACAATAA
>CAYIBG010000071.1:0-8999 GCA_964361365.1 uncultured Ignavibacteriaceae bacterium
CGGCGCATCGCTTCAGCGAGGAAATGGAGATATTGGGCCGAATTGTGGCCGTAGGACTTCAAGTCGTAGCCTTCCAGGATGTTCAGCATCTCAATCAGGGCTGTTCCACCAGAACTCGGCGGACACATCGAATAAATGTCGTGGCCGCGGTACACTCCGTGAAGCGGCACTCGTTCCTTCGCTTCATAGGAGGCCAGATCGGCTTCCGTGATCAGCCCGTCGTGTTTTTTCATATCCGCGGCGAGCAATCGCGCAGTTTCTCCCTTGTAGAAACCGTCTTTTCCATTTTTTTGAATTCTCTTCAGCGTCCTGGCCAAATCCGGCTGTTTCCAAACCTCACCGGTTTCGTAATCGGCTCCGTTCTTCTTGAAAAAAACTTTCATCGAAGAAGGATAACGGCTGAAATCACTTCGCTCGCTTTTGAAATCGGCGGCAAGGGCCCAGCTCAGGACGAACCCTTTTTCGGCCAGGTTCACGGCCGGGGCCGTCAATTCTGACCACGTTTTTTTCCCAAATCTCTTCAGGGCGAGGTCGAAACCAGCAATCGTCCCCGGAACTCCCACGGCCAGATAGCCTTCATGGTTCAAGTCCTTAACATAATTCCCTTTTGCATCCACATACATGCTTTCTTGGGCGGCAAGAGGTGCTTTTTCACGGAAATCAAAAGCTGTCACTTCCCCTTTGTTTGTGAAGACAATCATGAAACCGCCACCGCCGATGTTTCCCGCTGCGGGATGAACTACGGCCAAAGCAAGTCCTGTGGCAATTGCGGCATCCACAGCATTGCCGCCTTTCTTGAGAATTTCGACCCCAGCCTGTGATGCCAGATGGTGCGCAGACACAACCATTCCGTTCTTAGCACGAACCGGTGGTTTTGCACCTCCGGCTTGAGCGGAACCGAATCCGAAAAACAGGAGGACAAGGAAGAGTCTTCGTCTGAACATGAGAGTGAAAACCGAAGTCCGTCTATGTCTGGAGAAGTTCAAAATGGCAGGTCGTCTGCTTTCTCAGGACTGCCTTCCTGAGCTTGCGTCGGGGCTGGCTCGCCTGGATGTCCGGCAGGCAGGTTCGAAGGGGCGGCGCCTTTGCTGTCGAGCATCACCATTTCATCCATCACAATCTCTGTAACGAAACGCTTCACACCATTCTTATCGTCATAATTCCTGTATTGGAGCCGGCCTTCGAGATACAGTTTGCCGCCTTTCTTGAGGTATTCGCCGCAAATCTCGGCCAGCTTTTTCCAGGCGACGATGTTATGCCACTGAGTCCGTTCCTGGATGTTGCCGTCGGCGTCCTTCCAGGATTCGTTTGTTGCTACGCTAAATGTGGCAACTGCCACCCCGCTGCTCGTATACCGCAACTCGGGATCTTTTCCCAGGTTTCCGATAAGGGTGACTTTGTTTACTGACCGTGATGCCATGGATGTCCTCTCCTTGTGCTGATATGACTGTTCCGCAAAAAGTTAGAGTAATTCACTCTGAATGTCAAGGATGTCAACGCGCGACGATCGAGAACACGTGAAGCCTCCTGGAATCGAGAAGCAGCATTCTTTTTCCCGTGACGACAAGATCACGCGGGTCTTGAAGATGTTCTGCCGTGATGAGCGAACTCGTGAGAATGCTCGTTGCTGCAATCCCGTTTCTGGAATACCAGATCAGGCTGTCTTTTGTCAGGACAACGAGCGACGCGGCTGTGACGCAGAAACTCCGAACATCCTTCAAAACCCCTTCACCCAACACGTTGACGAGGTTACCAAAATAGTCGAATTCGAGAATCCTTGTGGGCTCGGCAACATAGATGGTATTATCATGGGAAATGACGATCTTCAGCGGATTTGTGATTTTTCTGTTTCCTGTCTCTGTTCCGCCAAACGTCTGCTGGAAGCGCGCATCCTGGGAAAACCGAAGCACTCGGTAGTTTTCGCCGTCCAGAACAAAAAGGTCGCCGGATTGAGAAAGAGCAACTCCTGTCGGGTAGCCAAACCTCGCTTCATTAATGCTCGTGTCTCGTGTGGCAAGCGAAGAGAGGTAGATGAGATTCCTGTCGAATCGCTGAATACGATGATTCCCGTAATCCGACACGTACACATTCAGGCCGTCGGTTGCTATGCCGGTCGGCCGGTCAAACGTTGTGGAGGTCCAGCCATAACCCCCGACTGACTGGCTTAAGGAGTCGATGTCATGTCCCGCATAAATCTGATTGGACTCTTCATCGACAACATACAACCAACCTTGAGGATTTGTTTGCAGTCGGACGGCCTTGCGGAAGGATCCGACAACAAACTCTTCGACGAGCATGGTGTCGGGAGGGAGCGAGACAACGCCCAAGAATATTATTTCAAATAGCGCTGCCAATCGTCGTCACGCAGTTCGCCGCGCTTGGTGGAATGGACAAGGATGTATTCTCCAAACAGCGAACGGTCGACGAAGACGAAGTCAACGCCGCCTTCCGTTCTGAAGTAGCGCCAAATTTCATACGGCTTGTTTTCCCCGCTGCTGGGAAATCGCTCAACTTCATCGGGTTCACCATACAGCATGAACACCCTTCCCCGTTCCGTCCGCCATCCTTCCTTGCCCAGAGCACGATATCGATCGTCCGCTGTGACCGCCCGTCGAAGGTACTCGGTTCGGGTCACAGGCTCGAACCTGCCCTTTCCACGCTCCACGTCGGTCCAAAGGCGCGAAAGAAATTCGCGCTTGCCGTCGGCACCTGTCATTGCCGAGAATGTCCTCGATTCCTCCTCTGTCGCATAATATGAAATTTTGCGGAATTCCTCAGACAGCTCATCTCCCGATAGGCCCGCCAGCTCATTCGCTTTTGCGGATACGAGAGTACCGGCCGGGACGGCAACATGAGAATTATACACGAAAAGGGTTTTCTCGGATTTCATGAGTTCCAAACCAGATCCGTCGGAAATACTCAATTGAAACCTATAGCGGCCCGACGGGATGGACGTCATATTTACGATCGAGACCTCTGCAGCATTCTTTACGCTGTATCTCCTGTTCTTCGTGGACTCCCGAACGACTTTATCCTGCGAATCCAGAAGTTTCGTTTTGACGGCGTAGGTTGATTCGGGGATGATGTTATACAACTCAGAATAGCAAAACAAAACCGGCGTGGAGGATGCTCCAAAAACCAGCGTCGGATTCGGGAAAACCGTCATCGAATTCTTGTAAAACGAGTCTGATTTGTCCGTCGACTCCTGTATCTTGGAACATAGTTCAAGGTCGCTCAAGCCGCTGCCAGACGGGAATGGGACGATGCTCAACGCGATGTTCGTGCTATCCCTGCGGGTGGGGTCTAATGAATCCGCCGCCTGAACGGACAGGAGGTACTCGCCAAATGGAAGAGAATACCCGGCCTGGGCAACGTACGTGTATCGGAAGGTTGCATCGTTTGAATCCGACGCGGTGATGGGAACGAGTACAGCTTCTTCGAGAAGACGAGTTCCCTGAGATTTACTGGTAATGGTCGTCTTCAGTTTGATGCCGCCCCGCAGCTTTCCGTCCTGAGAATTATATGTCAGGAGCTTGGGATAAAAACCGTAGTACAATTCCAGATATCCCATTTCATTCGAGTACCGGAACCGGGCATAATCGACATTCATGACGAAAGCGCTTTTTCCCTGAGAAAAGGAGGCTGCGACGCACCCCACCAGGAGAACAAGAAAGGAGACTGACTGACTGAACAGTGTTTTCATATACTTAATTTGTCAAAACGAAACGAGGTTTGCAAGAAGGCGGAAGGCCCCTTCATGAAGGTTCAGCAATTGATGATGTAAATCGAGGTCTACGTACGTGATGCGACCCGAACCCATGACCCGTGAAACAATCAAAGGAAATCTCCCTTTTCCCGACAAGGCGGTCAGCAAGACGGCGTCGTTTTTTGCATCGGCTCCGAAAAGCCGGTTCGAACCCAGGCTGAAAAGCCAGCCTTGCCACGTTTCCTTACTGAGTTTGTTCGGGATTTGAAAGAGCTGGGTGCGATCCGACTGAAGAACACGGCAATCAGGGTGCAGAGCATTTGTCCTTTCAGCCCTAAGACCCTCCCAGAGTTTTGATTCATTCCAAACGTTCGCATCCTGCGACAACACAACGAGGTGGCCTCCCTGTTGGACGTATTCGCTGAGAATCTCTCTTTGCGAGAGGAGTTTCGACCGAAGTGAAAGAACGCGATGGTCAAGGAAAAGAACACTCGCTTGTTCCGGGGATACGCCGTTAAAGGAATCGGCATCGTAGAGCCCGGGAGTCAAGCCTAACCGCTGGAGCGACTCAACAAGTGGCGAGGTCGGAAAACTTGAGATAACCCCAACTGGGCGAAGTGAATCAACCTGCACGTCGAATTTTCGTGCGACGACACTCGCGACCCGCTCCTTGTCAATGAGAACGGGTACAACAAAAGTGCCATCGGGGATTCCGTTTTCCCAGGTGAGAGTGAGCGTATCTGCTTCTTGTGCTCCTTTGTGATTGAGTCGAAATTGCTTCTTGTCTGAGGCGCCAAGGGAATCAGCTATGTAAATGGAGTCACGCACACCGTCCCTTGAGTTGTTGGTCAATCTCAGGCGGACCTGCTCACCCTGTCTGACCCGGATGAACGGGGTCAACACTTCCACAACAAACTTGGGGGCGGAAAAAATGTCCAGCCGCTGACGCCACGAAAAATTGAAGACCCGGTCGGCAGCCCGGTGAAGAATCAAAAAGTAAAACGGCTTCACAAACTTTTCTTTATCTGCCCAATACTCTGAAAGCGGCAGGTCGAATTTGTCGGTTTTGGGCGACAGGAGGCGGTACGTGGTGGGAAAGGTCAGGGGTAGCCGGGATTCCAGCCCTTCGTTGATAATCCACTGTTGTTGCACGCCGGGAAAGTAAATCTCGGTCGTCCCCGGAGCGCGAATGCCCGCGACGCTATCAACGGACAGAAAACTGAGCTGGCGCGGAGCGACGACGGTCTCCGAGAGGGCAAATGATACCGAAACGCCGAGTACAGTGTTCCGAACCCGTTCAAGAGTGGTTTTCCAATGAACGATCTTCTTGGTGTCGCGCCACGAGAGATTACGAGATTGAGCGATTCCCCGGTCAATGGAATCCACTAATACTGTCAGGCGATCCAGAACGAGCCGTTGTGCCGAAGTGTCGCTTTGTTCAGGAACAAATCCGGTAAGCTGCTTGAGGAATCCCTTGAGTTTGGTCTCTGTAGGTCGAATGTCCTTGGAGGAAGGGCGTGGCAACCCTTCGTCCATAAATCGGATCGTCGAACCCGGTTCCATGTGTATCAACGAATACCCTGAACTTCTTTCGACCCAACTTTTTCGCTGAGTAGCCAAGGAAGCATATTCCCCGAGCAGCTCTTCACCAATCTCCGTATAGCTCTTGCTGTTGACGCGGTTGAGCTGCTCCAACGGAACACGAAATGTCTTACCGGTTCCGCCTTCCAGGAAAACCCGGTTGACGGACCACCGATAGAAAAGGTCGGCTCGTCGGACAGCGGCGACCATGTCTTTTCGCAGAACGCTCATGAGAGGCGATGCAGATCCTGCTCGAGGATCTCTGCTTAGAAGGACAATATCGGGACGATACTGGGACAGAAGCGTAGTGAGTCTTGATACGAGTTCATGCCGACCCCAAAACTTTCGAACCCGCGTGGTGTCCGCCGGGGAGCTGACATCGGGGAAATTCATGAAATGGGTTTCACAGTCCAGAGCTTTGCCCAGGCTGTAGGCTTCCGAGCGGCGAAGCCCGGCTAATTGGTGCGGATAGAGCGCCGAGATATCGCTTTCGCCTTCTTCCCCGTTTGTGACATAAACACTGACGACCTTCGCTCCCCGCTCCTGACGAAAATAGGCAAGAACCGAAGCATCCTCAAACCCCGGCTGGAGGGATACCATCATGACGTCGAATGCGCCCTCGAGTTCCCTGGCCTGCTGCTGCAGAACGCTTTGACTCGGTCTTTGTATTCTTTGAACGACGTTTTGAGAGTCGGCAACCAGAGGAAAAGCCAGGGCTGCACAGAAATAGAAACGGAAAGCCATACGAACCACGAAATCCTCGAATGTGAAGAGTTTGCTGAAGCGGTTATAAGATTTGAAATGAAAAAACAAAGGGCTGTTCTTTGCAGACAGCCCTTCGTTTTCCCATATGTATTGGCTCTATGTACTGCTTAGAAGCCGAACTTCAGAGTGAGGACATTGTTGGCTTTGAACAACTCGACGGCACGATATGCATAGTCCACCGTCATCTCGATGCCCGGGGCTTTGTAATTCAAGCCCGCTCCAAAGGAGATGCCAAAAATATTCTCTTTCAAGGTTTTCTCGGCCTCTGGAATGGCGCTTCCGCCCAAACGTGCAAAAAGGGTGACGCTTTCCATCCCCAGCATGAATTCTCCGCCGAAACGGTATTCATCATAGTAGAGGTTGTTGTTGATGAACGAGCTGGTGAACATCAAGCCCATGTTGTCGCCCATTTTTGAATCGTATGCCAGTCCGACTTCCACAAGAGACGGCAGCTCAAAACTGGCTGCATCGCTCTTGTAGCGCTGCTCGGGACGGCTTCCGCCGCTCGCAAGGGCGTTCCGCAACAGGCCCGGACCGTCGAACTTCATTTGCGGTCCGATGTTCTTCACCGCAATTCCCAAATTCAAACCCTGCACACCGACGAGCCGGCTATATTGCACGCCGACGTCGAGGGCAAAGCCTGACGCAGAAACACGGTCGATCTGCTCGGAAATGATCCTCACCGTTCCACCCACTGCAATGGCGTCTGTTAACGCCCGGCTGTAGGTGATACCCAGGTTGAAGAACGCCGGGGAATAGAAGCGACCCGACGTGTTCTCGGGATCATCCTCTGTGGTCAACGGAATGCTCCCGAAATCAAGGGATTTCAGACTGATTCCCAGGACTCCGAAGTCACCGAATTTTGCAGCCACAGCGCCGTAATTGACACCGATATCGGCAATGTAGGACATGGTGCTGAACATCGCCTCAGCCGACGTCGACATACGGCCGACACCCGCCGGGTTCCAGTACAGAGCATCCACTCCGCGAGTCGAAGCAACTCCCGACCCGCCGATTCCCATGTCTCTGGCTCCTACGGGAATAAGGAGTTCGGACGCTGCGGATGTTCCTACTCTGTTCTGCGCTACAACGCTGCTAAACGTAACCGCGAGCGCCACGCAGATAACCATCAAGATATACATGTTCTTGGTTTTCATGTCATGTTCTCCTTTCTGCATGGCATTAGAATGATGGAAGAATTTCTTGTTCTTGAATTATGCCCATCTTCAGAACTTGCGTCGCACCGACATCCGGCATATCCACGTGCGCAATGTAAACGCCACTGGCCACGGGGAAGTTGAAGCGGTTCAACAGATCCCACCGGGCAAACTGCGATGCATCGTTCTTTTCGATCACCTTCACAAGCTGACCCGCGAGATTGAAGATACGGATCGTCGCCCTGGCCGGCAGTTTGTTAAATGTGACGAACCTGCTGAACCGGCTTGTTTCGGCCGCGTTCTGTGCGTAGTAAGGATTGGGGTATACGCCGACCTTGCCCACATCATCCTTGGCCCCGCTTGCATCGTATGCAATAGCCGCGGGAGCCACAAACGAATAGATGTCGCTCGTAGCCGTCGTACCAGGAATCGATGGGTTGGGAATCTTAATAAGCACCACATCCCCCGTCCTCCAAGTGGGAGTTGACCCAGCGGTAACAGCCGTTGCAAATACCCACGTTCCTTGAGGGTTATCACGCGGAACGGCGGTAATGCCCGCTGCCGTTGCATCCGAGGTATAGGGTGTTGAAACTGCACCCATATAGGCACGTGCACCGAGGGCTGACATTCGGAGATACAGTGGTGCGCCACCGCTACCCCATGGCGAGGTTCCATTGGCATTTCTATCGCGACCAACTACGTTGATTTGCCTGTTGCGCCCTGTTCCTGCGTCAACTTCCCAAAGCTCAAACGGGATTCTAAGACGAACAACACTTGCTGCGTTTGAACTGGCTACCGTTGCAATAGACCCTCCCGAGACAATCACCGTATCCTCAGCGAACGTGCCGTCTGGGCGGGTCATGCGAACCCCTGTGAAGCGGAATTCGAGATTTGTCACCAAATCAGCTTGGGTTGTCGTATTAGTGCTTTGGGGAAGGAGATCTGAGTACGAGTAACCAAAACCGGTATAAAACGCCGCAGCAGCATTGACGCCCGACGGGGAAGCGGTCTGCGTCCACGTGTAGCTCGTGGGATTCTGCCATACAGGGGGACCGGACTTCAACTGCAACCCGTCAAAAACCGGATAGTTGTCGTCGAGTGAGTAGTTCGACTGGTTGCTCAGAACTGTCGTCGCTCCCCGCAACACATTGTATGGATAACCGTTGATTAGTAATTGCACCTGTATCTTGTTGGCGCTACCTGTCGTCGCGATGTTCACGAATAACTTCTCGGCGGCCAAGCTGTCCCGAAGGGCCGTTGTAAACGGCTGCGTGCCGTCGGTAGAAGCCCAGGTTCCGCTGGCTGTCAACTGATCGAGGGCAACGGTATGGGCAACATTCTTGACGATGGTTCCCGATGCGTACTGGAACGTGACAGCATTGGGGCTGGCCAGCAATGTTCCCGCGTTTGTTGTATTCGATAAGGTGATTGTGTACGCCACTGAAGTGCCCGCTAAGCTGAGCGTAACACTGCCGTTCAGACTGAAGTTTGTTGGGGGAACGACCGAGGCGTCTCCCGAGTCCGTTACACTTCCATACGCATTGGGCGTCGGAGACCAATTAATGGAGTAGGTCGCACCGGTCACCGCAGCCGGGTTGACTACTTTCAAGGCAATATTCACGTCGCCGATTCCGCTCGGATGACTTATCGTCACAGACTGTTTCGGTAACGAAGTATACCTGTAACCCGGTCGAACACCAGGCCGTACTGTAAACACGGTGGGTGTGGACTCCAGCGTGCCAGGAAGAAATCCGGTAGTGGTTCGGGCATAAGCAGTGACGGCATAGTAG
>CAYIBG010000072.1:0-8986 GCA_964361365.1 uncultured Ignavibacteriaceae bacterium
GGACCCGGCACGATTCCTTTGTTGATCGCGTCGCGAAGAGCTACATCGGCAAACCCCGCGCCCTCGCTGTCCAGGTCGCGCATCGTTGTAAAACCGGCTTCCAGGTCTTTTTTCGCCCCGGCCACACTTTGAATGGTCCGAAATGCCTGCGATTTTGAAATCACCGGTGGAAAACCGCGCTCGTCTTCGGGTTGAAGCAATTCATGCGTGTGGCAATCGATGAGCCCGGGAAGGACTGTCTTGGAACTCAAATCGATAACTGTCGCATTTCTGGGAATGACGGTGTTTGAACCCGTTGCAACGATCCGTCCGTCTTCGACCAGAATGATCTGGTTCAGCAGCATGTTCCCCGTTTTTGGGTCAAGCACTTTTCCAGCTTTGATTGCTGTGGGTTGACCAAACAAAAAAAGCGGAAATGAAACATACAAGAGAGCATGCAACAAGGCTTGTCTCATGGCATTCCTCCGGATTATGAAATTTATTGTTCGATTCGAAAGGGCTTGTTGGAACTGCTCAACAATCGTGCGAAATCTTCTCAAGTTCAAGGGCAAGGAAAAGGAAAAAAACCATCGTAGGACGGCGTTAACGCCGTCCTACAGAATGAAACACGAGAGATTACAGGATTATGTTTGAGTGGGGGACGGACACGCGTGGGATCACCAAAATGGCAGACGGCGCAGCTTGAGTTATAGCAATTGTTTCAAGGCCTCGTATTTCGACCGGCTGACGGGGAGCTGGGTGCCATCTTTCAGAACCACGATATGGCTGTCTTTAGCAAATGGCTCGATCCTTGCCAGTCGGTCCACGTTGACAATGAACGACCGATGAATTCGCAGGAAATGTGTCGGGTTGAGCATTGTTTCCAGGTCGCTGAGACGCTGGTGTTTCAAGTGCTTTTTCCCGTCTGATTGAATGGAAATGTAATCGTCCTGAGCCTCGACAAAGTCGATTTTTTCGACGGGGATAATATGCACTTTGGATCCTTCACGCACGAGCACGCGTACGATCGGTTTTTCTTTGGTACGAGCTTCATCGAGCACTTCTATTAAGCTCCGGTCGTATTTCTTTGAAGCCTGAGTTCGAGCTCTCGATAGCGCTTCTTCAAATCGATTTTTACTGAACGGCTTCAACAGGTAGTCGATGGCATGTACTTCGAAAGCTTTCAGCGCAAAATGGTCGTGTGCGGTTACAAAAACGACGGCCGGACGATGTTCGATAAGCTCGAGCACTTCAAAGCCGTTCAACTTCGGCATTTGAATGTCCAGAAACAAAAGGTCCGGCTTCATTTCGGTGATGACTTTCACGGCCTCGAACCCGTTGGAACATTCGGCCGAAATCTCGACGTCCGGATGTGCGGCAAGATGTTCACGGACGATCGCTCTTGCCAGTTCTTCGTCGTCAACGATCACAGTTCGAATTTTTTCTGCGGATTTCATTTACGTTGTTCCATCGCCGGCAACTCAAGTTCAACGCTGAATTGTCCGTTCTTCTCGGCAACATCGACCCTGCCGTCATTTCCGTACAAGTTGGAAAGCCGATGTTTTACATTCAGCAGTCCAATTCCGTTTCCCGGGGATTTTTTCTGGTCTTCATCAACAGGGTTCTTGACGCTGATGCTGAGATGGGAACCCCGACGCACGGTCACCAGCTGGATTGTTCCGCCGTCCACAAGCTGTGAAATGCCGTGTTTAATCGCGTTTTCGATAAGAGGCTGAAGGATGAGAGGAGGCACGGAACAATTCTCAGTGCCCTGAACGATGGAGAGATCCACTTTGAGCCTGCTGCCAAACCTGATCTGTTCAACTGAAAGGAAGTTTTTGATCAACTCGATTTCCTCGCCAAGCGAAATTCGTTCCATTGCTCCCAGCTTCAAGCTTTTTCGAAGGAATTCGCCGAGCAGGATGCACATCGTGCGGGCCGCAGACGGATCCTGCGCAGTCAACGCACTGATGGAGTTGAGACTGTTGAACAGGAAATGCGGGTCGATTTGCGCCCTGAGCGCCCTCAGCTCAGCTTCGTGTGCCAAGACTTTGAGCTCGAGAGTCCTTCGCTCGGCGTTGCGGGAGGCTTCGAATGCGATCAGCAAGTAATGCACTGCCGTGGTGAGGAGATAAAGAAGTACGCCTGCTCCAAAAAGAATCGGATAGTTCGATTTGAACTGCTCAACGACTTCCGGAAGAGAAAGGATGTTTGCCAGCAAAAACGAAAGACCTCTCGCGAGAATCAGCCACAGGGAACTGGAGATGACTGAGGAGAGAACTGTCACAACCGCAATTCGTAAGAATCCTGTGCTCTCGAGGGGAAGACTACGGCTGGTGTACCACGAGGCAAGGCTCATGAATGCATAGATAAATGCCAGCGGCATTGAAATCAGCAAGGAAGTTGTCCAGTCGAGAGCGGGGAGAAAAAGCAAGGCAAGAAGGACTCCGACAAGCGCCCAGGCAGACAAGTAAATAAAGAGTTTCTTTTTGTCGGCCAGAATAGGGTGCATGACTTAGTTGCCGATCTCGACTCCGCCCATGATCGCATAACCCTTGACTACCAGACGTTTCGATGTATCCTTGGGAGGTTTGGTCTTGTCTTCAATGCCGCCCATGATCGGCAGGCCCTGTACGTTCACGCTCCAATCCTCAGGAACTTTCAGAGAAACTCCACCCCAGAAGGCAAACACATCTATCACCGCCTCACCGTCCTTGATGGATGCACCGCGCAAATCCACTTCACATCCGCCCATGATGGCTGTCATCTCGCCGCCCACAAAATTCTGGGAATTGTTTGTCCGTTCGAACCCGCCCATAAATGCGAAGAGGTTCATGAAGGAATCCCCGTCGCCTGAATGTTGCTTGTCTGCAGAAAGCCTGTAACGGGCAGTTGTCCGCCAGATGAGGCTTCCTCCGAATACAACGAGAAGCAGGGGCCAATAGTCCCGAAATCGAAACCGAAGAACTTCAACGTTGTTGAGCAGGAACAGGAGCCCGACAATCGTAATCAGGATTCCTGAATTGCGGTCGGACCCGCTCCGCTGTTGAAAGATTTTCGAGAGCCCGAATATGACCACGAAGACAGGCCAGAATCGCAGGTATTCGCGGGATTCAATCAGGTCGAAATTGTCGAGGGTCAGCGTCATGCCGATAAAGATCACGATGAGCCCCAGGATCAACTGGGCGCTCATCCGAAAGGGTCTAGCTTCCATGATAAACCTCGTTTTCAGGAGAGATGGACGCGTTTTGCACGGTCGACTTGTACACCATTGCCGCGCCCCAGCCGATGATCAGGATGGGCCAGGAGTCGTGCCAGCCGAGTCCGAAAAGGTGGAATACGGAGATGAACATCCAGGCTCCGAGGAAGAGCAGCCAATAGCCCTTTCCGCGCTGGTAACGTGTCTGTGCCTGAAAGATTCTGCTCAAGCCGAACGCAACAATAATGAGAGGCCAAAATTTCCAAACCGGCCCTACGTCGAGCACATCGAAGTTATTAAGCAGCATGAGCACGCCGGCCGCTGCGAGAAAAATCCCGACGATCAGCTGCGATTCGAATTTTACTCTTTGTTCCATGTGGCCTCCTGATGGTTGTTAATTCTGCTACAAAGATACACCCATCAAGAGGGATTGTTACGCACTTTTCGGCGAACGGAGGCGTGGAGTCGGCGAAAACGGGAAGAAGGGCCTAGTTTCCCACGAGTCGGTTGTATTTTTTGAGCGCAGCTTTGAGCCGGTCATGCGGAATGGCGTAGACTTTGTTGCCATCGCGTCCCACCATGTCCTCCGCAGCCACCATGGCATTCACGATTGCTTCCTGAGTTGCCTGCACGGTGGCGTTGAACAAGGCGTTAATGCGATCGTTTGGAAGCATCGACAATGCCACGAGTCCGGAATCCTGAGATGCGTGGGGGTTTGCCGTAGAAAAAGCGATGAAGATATCACCCGATGAGTTTTCACCCCGGCCGCCCACAATGCCTATTCCGAGGGAAATACGTGAGGCGATTCGCTTGAGTTGATGAGGGAGCAAGGGCGCGTCTGTTGCCGCCACGACGATGATGGAACCTGAGCCCTCGCCAGGTTTGCCCCGCTCCGGTGTCAAATCAGGAATCTCTTTTCCCACGGGCACGCCGGCCACCGAAAAATTCTGCCTCCCGCCATAATTCGCTTGAACAAGAACCCCAACGGTGAAACCCCCGGCCCGGGCATCAAGTCTTCTCGATGAAGTTCCGGTGCCTCCTTTGAACCCGTGGGCAATCATGCCCGTTCCCCCGCCGACATTGCCCTCTGCGATCTTTCCAGATGTGGAGCCATCGAGCGCCTGAAAAACATATTCTTTCCTCACGTGAAATCCGTTAATGTCGTTCAGGAATCCATCCCACGTCTCTGCCACGACGGGCAAACTCAGGTCTCCTGTATAACCTTCACGCGGGCTTTTCTTCACGAGCCATTCGATCACGGCATCGCGTACGATGCCGACACTGTGAGTGTTCGTGATGCAAACCGGGCCTCCAAGAAATCCAGATTCCTGCACCCACGTTGTTCCGGTCATCTCGCCGTTGCCGTTCAAAGTGAACCATGCGGCAAACACGGCGTCAGTCGAATTCTTGCCGCGGGGGAGAATTGCGGTCACGCCTGTGCGAACGGGTCCTTTTCCAGGAACAAGTTTCCCGTTCCCCGAAATGAGGGTCGTGTAACCGACTTCAATTCCTGCGACGTCGGTGATGGCGTTATTTGCTCCGGGCGTCCCGTCAAAGGGAATGCCCAGATCGCGTGCGCGGGGTTTTTGCGAGAAAACGGTAGAAGCAACAAGTGCGATGAGTGTGAGAAGACGGAGCGTAGTGGTCATATGTCCTCCTAGAATGAATGTTTTATGTCGGGAAGATCCTTGGGCGTGTCGATTTCGATGGACCCTTCGGGGAAGGGAATGGAGGCCACTTCGTTTCTGTGTCTCATGATAACCTGTTTTGCGCCACGGTCACCCGACAAATTCTTAAGTTCGCCGAAGAGCTTCCGGTCGAAAAGTGCCGGGACGCCGAGGGAGTTTTCATATTCGCATGCAACGACGGACTTTCCAGATCTTTCGTAGGTCTCCAACATTCGGTTAAGCAGCTGCGTTGTTACGAAAGGCTGGTCGCAGAGAACGATTAGGATGGCTTTTGTGCTTCGGTCCAGGCTTTTGATCGCAGCATGAAGTGACGAGCTGATTCCTGAATTCCAGTTTGAGTTGACGACCGTGCGTATGTCAAGTCCGTGCAGCTGATGTTTGAGCAACTCGGCGTAAGCTCCCAAGACGACATGAACTGATTTTGCGTGCGACGATGTGCCCACAGTTGCAAGGTGCCGAAGGAGCGAGCGTCCCTCAAACTGAAGAAGCTGCTTCGGCCGTCCGAAACGCGTTGAAGCACCGGCTGCGAGAAGGACGAGAGTAACATCAGCTTTGCGTTGTGCGCTCACTTCTTCATCTGGTCGAGTATGTTTTCTATATCATCCATCACACGGTTCATTTTTCTCATCGTCAGCTCGAATGGTGTCGATGTCGTCATGTCCACGCCGGCTTTTTTGAGAAGGTTGATCGGGTAATCCGAACCGCCGGCCGAGAGAAAATCCATATACCGTTTTGTTGCTACCTTGTCTCCGGCCATCACTTGTTCAGAAAGCGCAGCTGAAGCTGTGAAGGACGTCGCGTACTGGTACACGTAGAAGTTATAGTAAAAATGCGGAATATAAGCCCATTCAACTTTCATCTCATCGTCAACGATGCAAAAGCCCTTATCGTGGCCATAGTATTTCTTCGTGATTTCAGAATACAAGGTATTAAGGCCGTCGCCGGTGAGAGATTCGCCCTTCTCGGACATATCGTGGATGCGCAGCTCGAACTCGGCAAACTGCGTCTGCCGGAACACTGTTCCCTTGATGCCTTCAAGATAGTTTCCAAGCAGCGATAACTTTACTTGATCATCCGTGATTCTCTTGAGCATGTAGTCGATCAGCAGCGCTTCGTTGAACGTGGAGGCGACCTCGGCAACGAAAATCGGGTATTGCGATGTCGGATAAGGCTGGGTCTTATTCGAGAGATAACTTTGCATCGTGTGGCCAAGTTCGTGGGCGAGTGTGCTCATGTCGTCGTATTTGCCGTTGTAGTTCATGAGCATGTACGGATGCACGTCGTACGCCGACCCGTTCGAATAGGCACCGGAGCGCTTGCCTTCGTTGGGGAACAGGTCCACCCACCGTTCGTGAAAGGATTTTTTGGTCACGGCAAGATAATCGCTGCCGAGCGGGGCGAGCGCAGCGAGAATGTGTGTCTCCGCCTCTTCGACGGAATACTTCAGGTCCACTCCGCTCACGAGTGGCGCGTAGAGGTCGTAGTAATGCAGCTCGTCCAGGCCCAGAATCCTCTTGCGAAGCTTGAGGTAGCGGTGGAATGTGCCGAGATTCGCGTTGACGTTATCGACAAGACCCCGATACACCGGCACAGGGATATTGTTGGCGTCGAGGGAGGCTTCAAGTGCCGAGTTGTATTTCCGGGCACGGGTGAAGAACATGTTTTTCTTGACTTCGGCATAGAGTTGTGTGCCGAACGTGCGGCGGTACTCGTTCAGTTTTCCGAAAAAAGCGGCAAACACTTTCTTGCGGTCTTCTCGATTCGGCCCTGTGCGGTAAAGCGAATAAGCCGACTGGTCGAGCTTGACGGCTTTTCCGTCGCTTAGAGTTGCCTCGGGGTAGGGGAATTCGGCGTTGGAAAAAATGCCGTAGATGTTCTGGGCTCCGTCGGCCATGAGGGTCGCGTCGGCGATGATTTTTTCCTCGCCTTCCGTTCCCGTGTGCGCTTTACGGCGCAAGATGTCATCCAGATAATGACGGTAGACGCCAAGGCCCTTTTCCTGCCCAAGGAACTTGTCGACGGTGGACCTGTCGATTTTCAGAATCTCCGGCTCGATGAAGGAGGCTTTCGCGGAGAAATCGGAATAAACCTGTGTAAGTTCCTGCTGCATGGCCAGGTATTTGGAATCTCTCGTGTCCTGGTCAGAGCTCATGCTCGCGTAGGCATACAAGCGGCTCAGTTCTTTCGAGAGTGAGCTGGAAAAATCGAGACAACCCAGCAGCTGGCTCGAAGCCGTTCCGAGCTTTCCCTTGAACTGCTCGATTTTGGGAATTTCCTTGATCACGCGTTCCTTTTCCGTTTTCCAGGCGTCGTCGCTCGGATACATGTCGGCGAGGTTCCATTTGTGCTTGTCGGGAATCTTGCTGCGGTCGCGTTCCTGACTGGGCGATCCGCTCCCGGCGGCAACGGAAAGCCCAACAACGGAAAGCGCCACTTTCGCAAAAGGGTTCATGGCATCTCCTGAAATGTGAGGGTTCATGACGCTGTGGGTTCAGTTGTTAGGCTACGATGGACGAAGAAACGGGTTACAATCTAAGAGAAGAATAGCGAAGGAAAAAGAGGAAACTGTCAAGTTTCAGCGGGCTTCCTTTGCCCGCTTGGTCCATTGCCAGAGGCCATGTGTCACTTCGCCCGGAAGACGCTTGCCGAATTGGCGCGCGACCATGATCAATTGTCCGCGGTGATGGCCTTCGTGAGCGATCAAATAGGACATGAAATGGACAACTTCGGGCTGCACGTTCATCCAGGGCGGCACGGTCGGCAACCTGCCGTTGTTGTCGAGGCTCGCGTGGTATATCT
This sequence comes from uncultured Ignavibacteriaceae bacterium, assembly GCA_964361365.1. Classification (GTDB taxonomy): domain Bacteria; phylum Bacteroidota; class Ignavibacteria; order UBA10030; family UBA10030; genus JANOGR01. The sequence goes on from CAYIBG010000072.1 coordinate 7,666, forward strand.
TCAAAAGCGCTTCGCTGCTGTGGTCGAGCGCTTTGACAAGCTGTTTTTGCGTGACGCTGCCTAGATTCACGCGAGGTGGAGCTTTGAGAATGTTTCTTCCCACCATCTTGATCCACATACACCGGGCGTTGTGAATGTGCGCAGCCAGACTGCGAATTGTGCGTCGCGGAATTCCGGGAACTTTCAAAGGCCAAAGTTCCTTCGGCAATCGTTCGACAAGAAAAACCGTCACGCGGTTGTTGGTTTTCCACGTGTCGAGGATCTCCCCGGCAGGGTCAAAAGCTTTTTGAGGAACCCGGCGGAGAGCGCGGTGTTGATTCAACGTTGCCATTATCGAAAGAATCCTTTGCGCCTGAACCACCAATAGAGGCCACCTGTAACGGCGACCATAAAGCCCCACACAGCAAGGTATCCGAACGGCCAGCGCAATTCGGGCATCACATCGAAGTTCATTCCATAGACGCCGACGATGAACGTGAGCGGCATGAAAAACACAGAGAATACCGTAAGCACCCGTATCACCTCGTTCGTGCGATGCGACTGCAGGGACAAGTACAGGTGGAGCAGGTTGTTCACGCTTTCCAACAGTTGGTCGGCTGAGAATTGGACTCGTTCCAGCTCCTCCCGCACATTCTGGAGGATGGGGGCATGTCCTTCCGACGCGGCGGTCAGCCTGGAAAGCACTTCTTTGGCGAGATGGAACATTTTGAGCATCACCGTCACCCTGCGCCGCAGAACGTAGAGCTCCCGAAGGCGAAACACTGTTGCGCTTCGCAAAAAATTTTTGTCCTCGAACTCGTCCAGCTTTATCTCAGCTGCCTGGAGAGGCTCGTGATACGTTTCCAGCGTCGCTTGCAGGAGGTCGCAGACAATGAGAAAGACCGGGTTTTCCACGCTCGGAGGTGCGGCGGACCATCGCTCGCGGAGAGTTTTCAGGTAAGGCTGGTCTTTCCGATGGATAGTAAGAAGCGTGTCCCCGTCGAAGAACACTGCGACCTTGCGGGTCAGCTCGCGAACAGTATGGCAGGTTTGCTTGGAGCGCTCGTCGTGAGCGCGGACAATGATGAAAGATGTCTGGCCGATCTTCTCATACTTCGGCAGGTGGTCCGGCTGAAGGCAATCCTGGAGGGAGGTGCTGTGGATCGAGTGTGACTCGGCGAGCGTTTGCAGCTCTTCCTCTGTCGGCTCGATGCAGTCTATCCAGTGTGCGCCGGGTCTGTCAAGAATGGTTGAGATCATAGTGCAGGAAAAATGTCACGGACTTGAAAGACGATCTGCTTCTTATCCCACAAACGATTCATCTGGCGTTGGTCGCTTATTT
>CAYIBG010000073.1:0-8835 GCA_964361365.1 uncultured Ignavibacteriaceae bacterium
CCTACGACGCCGAGGGACAGCGTCGAAATAATCAGCGGGATGACGACCATGATCAAGGCGCCCAGCCACATACGGCCGATCGGTTCTGTGACGTTTGCGACAAAGCCTTGAATATTCTCACTGCTGACGGTGAGGTTTACTGTGACACCGGCCGCCACGCCAAGAATCAAGCTCAGCAGAATCTTGCTGTGGAGGGCCATTTGTTTCTTTTCAGAGGATGATTTTGTCATACGGCAAGGAAAGCCGGGTAGAACATGGATTTAAAGAAATTGAGGTGCTGCGGTTTGAGAAATCGAAACAGGATCTCCGACTGAGAGGGAGCCAGGGTTTCGGTGGATAGCGTATTGACCGAAATAGACTTCCCCATCCTTCTTCCGGAAAGTTGACAGGGTCTTCAGAGGCTCCTTGCCAACTTCGGCCGTCGACTGGTCGACAGTTGTCGTTGCACACCTTGAATCCGGTTTTGCCACCCGGAATACTATCTGGCCTATTCGAATCTCCTTCCATCCGTCTTCTGCAAAAGGTTCGCACCCCGACAAGACAAGATTCGGCCGAAACCTGTTGACGGGTAAGGCCTTCTCCAAACGCCGATTGAGTTCCTCCAGCGATCCTTCGGAGAGAATCAGGAATGGAAAGGCATCGGCGAACCCGTATGGATCACGATTGATTGCATACGGTGTTTGAACATACCTCTTCGAATCGTCCGGCATGTATACCAAATTCGATTGCTGTCCGAGGTAATCGCTTATCCAGTTCGATACGTCCAAATCGGCAGGGAGAGCCTGGACTTCATCCTTCCATACCTGAACGGGAATTCGAGCCTTGCCAGTCGGTTTGCTGGGAATCTCAATCCGTCCTGATCTTGGCGCGTTGAGAACGAGTTGATCCTTTTCGAGGCTGACGCTGATGAGAGCAAGACGCGGGATCTGTCGTTGCGTAAGGAACTTGTTGTCCTTGTCCACCACCATCCATCGCCGGTCGAGTTCCAAGCCCCGTTCATCGACCCGCCAGGACGAAACCGGCATACCGCCCAACGATTTTACGGGATACACATACATCGCGCTGAGTTTGGCCGGCGTCTGAGTCATGGATATGGAGACCCGCTAGTTTTCTTTCTCGAGTTTCTCAATCGCTTTCAGTTTTTCCTGAGCGCGCTTGTAGTACTCGAGTGTGGCCTGGTGCTGCGGTTGAATGAGGAGTGCCTTGTCCCAGGATTCGATGGCTGACTTGTAGTTTTCCTTCACATAGAACTGAAGTCCGGCTTTGAAGAACTTGTCGACTTCCGGCAGCAACGCTTCCCTGGTTTTGTCGAACATGGTTTTGGCTTCACGATTCTTATCGTCACGCTGCAGAATCTCAGAAAAGATGCTGAGGGCTTCAAAGTACTTCGCCTCGTTGAATGCGGTCTTGCCCTGTTCCACTTGATCAGCCACCCGGCGGGTCTTGATGGTTTCGAGTCCAGTTCTTGCGGCCGCATTGCGGGCGTCGGAGGAAAGAATCCGTTCGTATTCCCGCTGTGCCTCGTCGAGCTGGCTGCGGTCGAGCAGTGATTTTGCCCGGGCCAGCGAGCTTTGCGTTGTTTGTTTGAGCAGCACAGCCACGTCCTGCAGCCGCAATATCAGCAGCTCGCTCTCGGGGTCGCTTTCGAGTGCTTGCTCATAAAGCCTTTGAGCGCGTTCGAAGTTTTTCTTGTCCATCAAACTGTCGCCCGTATTCATCAGTTGCCTGACGTTGGATTGGACCCGTGCCTGCATCTCCGTCATCTGCGTGCGGGCGTCGGAATTATTCGGATCCATCCGGACGACCTGGCCGTATTTTTTTGAAGCTTCGGCATAGCTCCCCTTTCCCTCAAGAGTCCTGGCCTCGACCAGATATTTGAGGCTGTTCGACTCGAGAGCCTCGGATGTCTGGTCGGCGCGTGTGCGGGCTTGGGAGAAATATTCGTCGTATTGGAGCGAAGTCAAAAAGTGTTGTTTGGCATCGAAATACCGTTCTTCCTGAAACGCCTTCATTCCCATATCGAAATATCGATCGCGTTGGTTGGCTCCCTGATCGCTGATCCTGAAATTGAAGGACAAGGCGACTCCGTTGACTCCTCCGGAGATTTCGGCGGTCAGGTAAGGAAGCGGAAAGCTTAAACCGCCGGAAACATGTTGGAATGACCTCGTGCCAAACTGCAGGGTGACCCACGAAAAAGGCCGCACGTCGACTCCGAGCAAATAGTACGGTTTGACTTGCTGGAGAAGTGCAGCCTGCACTCGAACGTATTCCGGACGAACCCAGTATGCGACGCCGGCGGTGGCGGAGAACAAATCAGACTTCACATCGGCGAGAAGACTGATGACGCTTACGCCGACATGGAACCCGGAATTCTGGGATGACGAATCGGAAAAATGTGCCGAGGAGCCGACCGAAAGAGAGACTTTGGTCGGAGAATCCGGCATCACGTTTATCGAACCGCCGACGGTGTGCTGGCGATACCACAACCGGGCATAACCGAGGCTGAATTGATCAAACCCCTGGACATTCGAGATCCCAGCCGCAAACGTGCCGATGAAAGGTTCGAAATGAGCGGCGCTCATGGAAGCCAGGTTTGAAAACCTGCTTGTGCTGATCATGAATTCGGTTTGATGCAACCGGCTGATCTCGCCCGGGTTGAGGTACAATCCGCCGGCCCGCGGATACCACATCACCGAAGATCCGCCGAGCCCGTAGTCCTTGCTTCCGGAGAGCTGGGAGAGGGCGGGCAGAGCAGCAGAAATGACCGCAAGGCTCACAAGAGCCATGCGGCAGAGATTAGGACAGAGAGTAGGAAATCTCATAGACCGGCACAGGATCCTGTTTTCCCTTGATGTCGATTTTCCCGCCCGATTTTGTCTCAAACTGACCGTTCAGCCGCTTGACAAAATCCTCATTCGCGATAATCTGTTGGGGTCCCGCCACGCCACAGAGGCGCGAGGCCAGATTGACCGTATTGCCGATTGCAGTGTAATCCATTCTGTCGTGTGATCCTATGCTCCCGAGCACCGCAACGCCCGTTGCCAGGCCAACTCCGACATCGAGGATAATTTCTTTGTTCTTCTTTCTTTCCTTATTCATGCGATGAATCTGGCGCTGGAGTTCGACGGCAGCAGTGACGGCATTCTGAACCATTTTATCACCCGTGAAAATGCTCATAATCCCGTCGCCCATGAACTTGTCGACGATTCCTTTTTGCTCGTGAATGACCCGCGTTTGGATGTCGAGGTAGTGGTTCAGCGTATCGACGACTTCTTCGGGCCATTTGTTCTCTGAAACGGAAGTGAAGTTTCGAATATCGGTGAACATGGCCGTAATGACGCGCCGGGTTCCGCCGAGTGTGGCTTCCTTTTTTTCCGAGATCATCTGCACGGTTGAACGGGACACGAACTTCTGCATTTCGATTTTTTCGCGTAGCTGAGCCACCATATAGTTAAACTCCTTGGCCAGGCTGCCGACCTCGTCCTTGATCCGCGTGACGACGGTAACTTTGAGGTCGCCGGTTCCGACTTTACGGGCTGCATCAGACAGAACGATGATGATGTGTACGAGGTTTTGCATAATGACGAACACGATGAAAATGGTGATACAGGAAATGGCGAAGCTCACCCACAGAATCTGGCGCTTCATTTCTTCGATCGGAGCGAGCAAGGCTGCCTTCGAAAAACTCACCGTGCACCCTCCCAGAAAAATTTTCCTGTTGCTGTACGTGAAGACTCCCTGCACGAAGCGGAAGTGCGTGGGAGTTTCTACGAGCGTGACGAAATCGGCTTTCGATATTTCATCGAATCGGTCGGCCGAAACAGTTCGGTCCACATTTTCCTGGTCTACGTGAGCCACGATCTTGCCTTGCCGGTCGACCACCGAGAGAGCTTCCAACCCGCGGATCTTGATCTCGCTCTTCATGAAATTGCTGATGTAGTCCCGGATGGAAACATATTCTTCGAGCAATAGAGGGTCTTTTGCGACGGAATGCAGGCTCCGGACGACCAGGTTGCCGATCGCTTCGGTTTGAATGCGGAGCTCAGTTTCCTGAAGACGGACGGCGACGGTGCTGATGACAAACGTGACTGCGATGATCGAGATGCCGACGATGATGCTCAGTTTGACGCGAATCTTGAGGCGCAGGAAGATTTCGACAAGATACCCCCAGGCATTCAGAAACCAGCCGCCCTGGGTCTTCAAAGCGCGGCCGATATAACTCAGAGCCACATGCGAACCCTGCTGGACATGCAGAGGTTCGAACAGCTTTTTCCTGAAGAAGTCGTATGCCTTTGACCAAAAAGGGATGACGACGGCGCTGACGGAACCCCAGGATTTCTTGAGGAATTCCCTTGAAGAAATGGCGAGTTTTGTGATTGCGTCGGGTGTGTGGTCGGACAAGAGTCTTAGCCTCCCGGTGTTTCGGGCGAAAAAAAGAGTACCACATTATGGCCAAAAAATCAACGAGTTAAACGGATGTGCCCGAGCGCTCGGATTGCAGGATGTGAGACAATCCCTCTTTCAGGTTGGATTTTGATACGAAGCCGTTTGCACCGATTTGATCCACCATCGTCTGCACTTTTTCGTCCGGGTAAGCTGAACATAGATAGACTTTGACGGAAGAAGAAATGGCTCTGAGTTTCTGGATGAGTGTGGGGGGGTCTGTGTCCGGCAGCTGGATGTCCATGATGACAATATCGGGCATGGATTCTCTTGCTTTGAGCAATGCCTCATTCCCGGTTTCAACCATACCGGAGACCTGGACGTCGCGATAGTCTTTCAAAAACCGGGAGAGGAGAGATCTGAGAAGCGGGTCATCGTCGACGACAAGGATTTTCATGGTCTTCATGCATCTACCCGTTCACAGGTACTGCGAGCAGTGCGCGCTTTTTTCCCATCCTGTAGCCGAAGTACGCCATGGACGGGCCGAGCAGAAAATAGCTCATACCGGCGAGCCAGGAAAGTTTATCTCCTCCGAAAAGAGCGATGATGGATGAGAGAACCGTCATCGCCATTTGTATGACACACTGCCCGATGCTGTAGCGTGTGTAATGGCTTTCGAGCGCATTCAATTGGAGTTCTTCATGCTTGCTTTTTGCATGGCGGTACAAAAGGGCAAGGAGGAGGAACACCGTGAAGTATCCGCCGTTATAGATGAACATCATTTTCCGTCCACTAACCCCAGCGAGCTGATCGAAACCGAAGAGCCCGTTGATGACAACAGTGAAAAGGAACTTCAGCGGGTAGATATAAAACAGGACCACAAACAGGAGGATGGCGTTGAGAATGATCGTATAGGTATCCGTCAGGCCGTATCTCCTGAAGAAAACATAATGGAGGTGCCAGATGTAGATCAGAATGGCAAAGCAGAGTCCGAAGGCAACAAACCCGCGCATGTTGACGAGCAACTCATCGAATGTTTTTGGGACCTCCAGCGAAACCACCAACAGGGTGACCGCAAATGCAAACACGGCATCGCTGAAAGCCTCCACGCGTGAGACTTCCTTCCCACGCCAGCGGAAATCTGTAGTGTGTTTGTATTCGCTTTGGACGAGTTTTTCACGAACCATGCGGAGTCAACTTAAGAAGTCGCCGGGCTTGAAGCAAGGATTTTCAGGAGTTTTTTGCTATTTTGACTCACCGATTTCAGTCTCCAGACCAATCATGATTTTTTCTTACCGCCATGCCCGATTTTGAAATTGCCGTTGTTGGAGCAGGTGTCGTGGGATTGGCAATCTCGGCCAGGCTGGCTCAGAAGCATCCCAATCTCCTCGTTCTCGAAAAGAACGAGAAACACGGCATGGAAATCTCCAGCCGAAACAGCGAGGTGATCCATGCGGGCATTTATTATCAGCCCGGCTCGCTAAAAGCAAAGCTCTGCGTCGAAGGGCGGGACGAGTTGTACCGCGTCTGTAAACTGCATGGCATTGCTCACCGACAAGTTACAAAAATCATCACCGCAACGAACGAAACCGAGCTGGCCAAGCTCAATGCAATCTACGCGAACGGCCGGAAGAACGGAGTCCAGCTGGAGTTTCTCGACCGGGCAGCCACGCTGAAGCTCGAGCCAAACATCAACACGGTGGGGTCGATCTATTCTCCGCTCACAGGGACAATCAGTGCACACGAGTTGACGGACTTCCTGTTTCACCAGACCACAGAGCAACGAGCGACGGTTCAATTGCGGTGCGAGGTTGTTGCGATTGAGAAAGTGGCTGATGGATACAAAGTCACAATTGAAGAGGGAGGGAAGCGGTCGAGTTTTACGAGCGAAATCGTCATCAACGCAGCCGGACTCTCTGCGGACCGGATTGCGGGGATGACCGGGATTGACGTGGACAAGGAAGGGTACAGGCAAGTCTATGCCAAAGGATCCTATTTCGTGGTGGCTCCCTCAAAGGCCAGGCTGATATCCCGGCTCGTCTATCCTGTCCCAAGAGACGAAGGCCTCGGCGTGCACGCGATTTTGGATTGGGGCGGCAGGCTCAAGTTTGGCCCGGACGTGGAATACCTCCATGATGGGGCATTCGATTATGGGGTTTCGGAAAGCAAGCGTAAAGCGTTTGGCGAAGCTATTCGCCGGATTGTCCCCGGCATCTCAGACGACGACATATCGCCCGACATGAGCGGGATCAGGCCAAAACTGCAGCGCAAAGGAGAGCCGGCGAAGGACTTCCTGATTGTACACGAAAAGGAGCGAGGCCTGACGGGATTCGTGAACCTCGTAGGAATCGATTCGCCGGGTTTAACAGCGTCGCCCGCAATCGCAGCACACGTTGAGCGCCTTCTTTTTTCCTGACTCTCCGGGAAGTTTTTACGGGCATTTCAGCGACTCTTCTTTGACCAATAGAAGTAAGCTGGAATTCCAAGAACGATCATCGCCGTTCCGATCAGCGAATCATCGGGGTTTTCGAGGATTGTGTTCGCCACGAGAAACGTGGCAAAAAGAACAAACAACCCCGGAGTCCATGGATATCCCCATGTCTTGTAAGGTCTCGCAAGTTCGGGCTTTCGCTTGCGCAGAATAAAAACCGCGGTGCACGACATCGCGTAAAAAAACCACGAGACGAACACGACGTATGTGGTTAGTTGATCGTAGGTTCCCGTCAATACAAGGAGGCTCGACCAGACTCCCTGGCCTGCGAGCGAGGCGATGGGCGTGCCGTATACCGGATGTATCCTGCCGAATGATTTGAAAAACAAACCTTCCTTCGCCATCGCGTAGTAAATCCGGGCTCCCGTAAAAACGAACCCGTTGTTCGCGCCAAAAGTCGCGATCATGACTGCACATGCAATCGCCGAGGCGCCAACGGGCCCCAGAAGAACAGTGGCTGCATCGGATGCGACGAATTGAGATTGGGATATCTTCCCAACGGAGAGCACGTAAATGTAAGCGAGGTTCACTGCCGTGTAGATCACGATTACTGCGGCCGTGGAAAGAATGAGGGAGCGATGGATGTTTTTTTGTGGATCCCTTACTTCGCCGGCAACGTAGGTGATTTCGATCCACCCGTCGTACGACCAAAGTACGGCAACCATGGCAAGCCCAAGCGGTCCGACGAGTCCGCTCCAGTGCATCTCGGGTAAAACGGGTGAAAAATTGGACGCGGAGCCCCCGCTCAGCACAAAACTGAGCCCAACAAGAAGCGCAAAGGCGGCAATTTTCAGAAACGTGAACCCGTTCTGAATGAGTGCGCCGAGCTTCACTCCGAAGCAATTCATTGCAGTCAATAACAGAATCGATGCGATGGCCACGACTTTGATTTCGGCGGGTGTCAGCGGGATAAAGTAGCCCAGATATGTGGCGAACCCAACCGCGATCGCGGAAATCGACGCAGAAATAATGACAATGAACCCGCCCCATCCGTAGAGAAACCCCCAGAGCGGGCCATACGCCTCTCGCAAGTACACAAACTGTCCTCCCGCTTTCGGCATCAACGCCCCCAACTCCGCCATGGCGAGCGCACCAAACATGCTCACGATGCCTCCGACCACCCAGACTCCTATAATCAGAGATGTGGATTGCAGCTGTGACGCGATCATGGCGGGCACGATGAAGATACCGGAGCCGATCATGCTGCCGATGTTGATCATCGTGGAATCGAGCAGCGTGAGCTCCCGGCGAAGTTCTTCAGGAGATGATGTGTCGGGAGGCGGTGAGGGAGAGGCCATGGCCTGAAATCGCGATTAGCGGCTCATTTGTTAAAGATATTGAGGTTGGGTTAAAAAAATCTTGTCATGCCAGCGGATTTTCAGCGGGCATCCAGAACCCGATTCATACGCACCGAATTAGCAAGGGGCTCAGATTGAACTCGCTCTGGATTCCCGCTTAAGACGTGCGGGAATGACAAGCAAAAAGGAAGAATTGTCACTCCCGCGGATTTTAGACAGGAATCCAGGACCTTAAGGGTTTTAGCCCAGTAACTGTTCCTTTGTTAATCACTCCTTGATTGCGGATCGGTAAGCCTGTTTGAGGAGCGTCTGAAAGTGGTATACGCCGTTTTCCATGTCCGGCGAGAACCTGCCCTTGTTGTAGGCGCGTGATTGCAATCCCCGCTGGACATGTTCGCAAATTTCCGCATCTTCCTTCTGGACCTTATCGCTGTATAGGATGTCCGCCTCAATCATCTCTTTTGCCTTGCTGGAGGCAACATCGTCATAGTAATAATCGAAGATGACCGTGCATTTGTCGTGCGCCGACGGAATGACGACATTTGTTTGAAGCCGGCCGGGCAAGATGTTGAGCATGAAATTCGGCCAGACAAAGAAGTAGTACGCCGGTCCATCCGTAGACCCGTACAGGTTGTCTTTCTTTTGTATGGGGCTGTGCTGCAA
>CAYIBG010000074.1:0-8749 GCA_964361365.1 uncultured Ignavibacteriaceae bacterium
CAAGAAAATCAGACCCTTGAGTTGCACTTTGTGTGTGTTGGAACTGATACGCGTGGCTGCCGTTAAAGAAAATCTCACCGGTCGCGACTCTTCTATTGAAACCAAGAGAAGTACTCCCAAGTGAAAGTCTCGCAGTGTCAGTTCCAAACGTTGGATTTCCGATGACGTCTAGAACTTCTCCGGGCGTCGACGTGCCAATCCCGACGTTCCCGGCGGTGTAGTACGCCTTCGTCCCGTTGAGCTGCCATACACCGCTGCCGCTGCCGACGGAATCGTTGCTCGTCACCCATGCGGAACCATTCCATTTCATCACCTGTCCCGCCGCGGCACCATTCTGTCCGATATCAGCGAACTGGATTGTCCCGTCGAGGATCTTTGCTGAAGTGACTGCGTCGTTTACGATTGTCGGATTGGGATATGTGCCGGTTAAATCTCCGCTTGCAGCACCTGTGGGTGCAGAGGTTCTTGCGGCGTCAGCCGTATCGGCATACGGCGCTTTGAAGTTGCCCACAACATCGACTCGCTGGATTGTCCCGTCGAGGATCTTTGCCGAAGTTATTGCGTTCTTCACATACAATGCAGTATCTGCCCGTTCTGAGTTCAAGCTGTAGCCTACGCTTGTGAAGGCAATCCTCGGTGTTAACTCGGGATCAGTCCCCACCTGGATACCCAACCAGTAAGGCTTATCAAACTGTACGGCCGGCCCAAATGAAGTTTGATTCCCTAAAACAGTAGAGAAGAGTCCTCGCTTCGTGAGAAGAGGCTTTGATTCAGCCCAAAGAGCGGTGCCGCCAGTTGGTGAATCGTAGACGCGAAACGTGAACGTGTATGAGGCATCGGCCTTCGGATTCCCCTGAGCGTCCGCTAAGACACCCTGGTAAGAAATGGTTCGAGGGATTTGCGCCCCAGAACGAAATGGCAGTGCAAGAATCAGAAGAGCAACCACATGGAAGAAATGAGCTTTCATAATGAGTTCCTTTTGGAATTGTTTGCTGAAAGGGAATTGCAGCCGACGTCCGGAAAGTCGGACATTACCAGTCCCGGCGCACCAACAACAAGTTAGGCAGCGAGATTGAACGACGCCATGACGCAAATGCGTCGTTTTACAAGGATGGGAGACTGAGGAGGAAGCTTTGCAGATTTGTTGAAAAAATGATTCAACGGTGTCAGGACTTTCGTCCTGACACTTCATTGCCCGACATTGAGAAGATTCCGCTTGTTAGCGTCAGGAGCAAACTGCTGACGCCACTGAGTCAGTTAGAGGAGGCGCTCTTTGAGAGCCTTGGCAACAGCCCCGCCGCGGGTTTGCACGCGGAGCTTACCGTAAATGTTGCGGACGTGGTTGTCGATGGTGTGGAAACTCAGGAACAACTTGTTGGCGATTTCCTTCTTGGTGAGGCCATCCACGAGGAGCCGGAGGATTTCCTTCTCGCGGGTCGAGAGGTGGTAGTCTCCATGAGTTGTAGAGCGGGCAAACATTTCCAGCACGCGGCGAGCAATCTGAGGGTTGATCGGGGCTCCACCCGTGAGAACAGATTTTAACGATTCAACAATGGTTTCCAGCGATGAGCTTTTGTGCAGGTAGCCTGAAGCGCCCGCTCCGATCGCTTCCACCACGTTCTCGTTATCCTCGAATACCGTCAGGATGATAATTTCCACTGAGGGGGCGATGGCTTTGATTTCCCGGACGCCCTCAATGCCGCTCATACCCGGTAGCCCAATGTCCATGAGGATCAAGTCCGGCAGCGCGTCGGCACGAAGAAGCTCGATGGCCGGCTCACAGGCGGTGAAGACGTGTTCGCACAGAAACATCTCGCTCAAGTTTAACAAGCCTGAGAGTTGACGCCCGAATTCCTCGTTGTCTTCAACGACCCAGACGGTGTGCTTCACGTCCTGCAATGTATGGTGGATGGTGGGTCGGCTCATATGCTCATTCGTTCCTTCAATGTAGACGTTGCCATATTCAGCCGCCATGACGCATTCACGTTGTTTTTACCGTCAGCGATATTCTCGTTCCCCCGGATTCAACGCTGTCGATCACAAGAATGCCGCCGACGTGCTCCGCCCTGGCCCGCAAACTCCCAAGTCCTGTTCCAGCAGTGGGCATCCCTGGCTTGAAGCCTCTGCCGTTATCCTGAATACTCAGGACGAGTTTCCCTTCGATGGAATGGATTTCGATTTCTACCGACGTGGCCGACGCATGTTTGACGATGTTGTTCAGACACTCCTTGTAAAAGAGGAAGATGGTTCTTTTGAAATCAAGGCTCATTTTTTCCTGGAAAGGTAGATCCGGCGCATGGAGGGTGAATGCAATCCCGCTCAAAACCCGCCCCGCCACCTCCCGCATCTTCTGAGCAAGGTCGCCCATGGAATCGTTCCTGGAATTCAGCACCCACACAATATCGCGCATCAAATCCTGGGCACGTTTCGCAATGTTGCCGATTTCCCTCAGTTCCTGCTCTTGCTCCGGCGCAAGTGGCTGCCTACGTTCGATGGCTTGAGTCGCAAGCACGATGCTGCTCAAGTCGGTGCCGACATCGTCATGCAGGTCGCTTGCGATGCGTGTCCGAAGCCGCTGGATCGCAAGAAGTTGTCGGATTCTGTTTTGGTACAGGGAATAGATGAAAGCGGCGGCAGTCATGATGGCGAGCACCATGAACCACCAGGTCCGCCAAAAAGGCGGAGCGATGAGGATTCGAACCGTCGCCCCGTCGTTGTTCCAGATCCCGTCGCTGTTGGAACCGCGTACTTTGAACACATATTCGCCCGGAGGTACGCCGGTGTATGCGGCGTAGCGCCGCGTTCCCGCTTCGACCCAGCCCCGGTCATACCCGTCGAGAATGTAAGCATATTGATTCTTGTGCGGCGCGGTGTAATCCAGCGCCACGAACTCGAACGAGAAAAAATCCTGACTGTGAGCAAGGTCAAGAGCTTTCGTCGCAGAAATGGAATTGGGGAGCGAAACGGGCTTGTCGAACACCTTGAAGCTCGTGATGACAACCGGCGGCAGGTTTGGGTTATCCCGGACGCTGTCCGGATGAAACACGTTGAGTCCGTTTGTCCCCCCGAAATACATCCGGCCATCTCCCGTTCTAAAGCACGAGCCTGAAAGAAATCTCTCGCCCTGCGCTCCTTCCTCCGTGGTAAAGTTTTTGAATGACAGTGACTTCAGGCTGAAACGGGTCATTCCCTTTTCTGTCGCAATCCATAGATTTCCCTTCGAATCCGGTAACATCGCTTTCACATAGTTGTTCGGGAGGCCGTCTTGCTCAGCAAACCGGGCGAATCTATTTGCCCGTATATCGTATTTATACAGCCCCCCGCTCCACGTGCCGAGCCACATGTTTCCTTCATCGTCCTGATGCATCGTGCGCACGGCCCCGGAGTTTAATCCGGTTGTATCGTTTGGATTCACTACAAACTGGACAAAACGGTTGGACCGCCTGTCGAACTTGTTCAGACAACAATATTGCCCTCCGAGCCAGATGTCTCCATCACGGTCTTCGTAGATGCACCATACGCCCGTTCCCGGTACCGAGTATCGTGAGACGATGTTCCTTTTTTGGTCCATCCGAATCAGGTTCTCGCCCGTGTTCGACTCATCCAGCAATCCCGCCCACAGCTCACCGTTCCGGTCTTCAAAGAGTGACCGGACTGATTTGACGGGATAATGAATGAATCTCTGTTGTCCTACGTCGAGCCGGTCGAGGTTGGATGCAGATCTGCCCGCCCCCCCAATCCAGAGACTGCCGTTCCTACCTTCAAGTATTGCGTTAACCTGATCGCTGCCGATCGAGCCTGGTTCGCCTGGGTTGTGTCGATAGTGTGAGAACGTGTTGGTCTTCGCGTCAAGGCGATCCAGCCCTTGCTCGGTTCCGATCCACACAGTCCCGGACTTATCCTCGAACACCGCCGAGACATAGTTGCTGCTCATGCTGTTCTCCGACAATGGGTCGTGTCTGTAGACGTGAAATTTCTGTCTGTTTGGGTCGTACTGATAGACCCCGCTTTGGTAGGTTCCCAGCCACATCATGCCGACCTTGTCCCGATACACGACTCCTACGCGCCCCCCCAGCCCGGCGGATGCATCCGCATGGATGGAGAAATGAGAGAATATTTTTGTGCGGGGGTCATAGATGTCAAGTCCACGAAAATGGCCGATCCAGACAAAGCCAAATGTATCCTCAGCCATATCTTCCACGACAGCGTCCCCGAGGGACCTGGAGAAAATCGAGAAAGAAAGCCTCATATCCACGGGCACGGGCTCGAGTCTTTTTCTTGCCGCGTCCAGGCGCCATAAACCCCGTTCCGTGCGAGCTACCCACATGGTGCCAGAGCGGTCTTCATACAAGGAAGTCACATTGGCTTGGTTGACTGAATGGTGAGCGTGGAGGTATCGAATGAAGTGATTGCGTTTTTCATCGAACATGCAGAACCCGTTGTCGGTGGCTACCCACAGCGCCCCGGATTTGTCAACTAATAAAGAGTTAATGTTGTTTGAGCTGATCGTGGTTGAGTCGTGGGGGTCGTGGAAGTAATGAACAAACCTCTGTGGTTGCTCCTCAAAGCGGTTCAACCCATTATGCGTTCCGACCCAGAGATTGCCTCTTGGATCCTCACAGATTCTTGTGACCCCGTTGTGGCTGATGCTGAGCGGGTTTCCTGTATCGTTGCTGAAACGCTGAAAGGATTCGTTGTTGCGGTCGAAGAGATTCAAGCCGCCACCTGTTCCGACCCATAGCCTTTGGCGGCTATCTTCGAAAATGTCATGGATATCGTTATTGGAAATCGATGTGGTATCTCCCCGGTTATTCTTGAAGACCTTGATGGAGTAGCCGTCGTAACGGTTCAGCCCATCTTCAGTGCCAAACCACATGAATCCCCTGCTGTCCTGCACGATTGCTTTGACGATGTCCTGGGAGAGGCCTTCCGGTGTGGAAATCCGGTTGAATCTCACGTCCGGGTGCTGCGCTGGGGCAGGCTCCGGGAGCATCCAGGCGACTGACATGAGGAACAAAGAAAGAGAAGCAAGCCGAAAAGAATTTCGGTTTTGCGTTGTGATTTTCATGCCGCGCCAATGTAGTTATCAGATGAGGGAATGTCAATTCCGCCACTACCGCAACAGCCATCCGCACATCTTGCCGAAACAATTCACCGGACTTCAAGTTGAAAAAGGCGGCGTCGGCGCTGGAACTCGAATCCGCTTTCAGATGAAGGTCATGGGGACAATGAAAGACTTCGCCGCCGCGGCGATGGCCTTCAGTTCGGTGAGCGTTGTAACGAATTCGCTCCGGCTGAGGTTTGCGCGCTTCTAGCAGGTTGTTGAAAAAACTGGTTCCGCGGTGGCGTCAGGAGTTTCCTCCTGACGCTAATACGCATAATTTCTCAGAATCAGGCGCTGTCGTGTCAGGACGAAAGTCCTGACACCAGCTTATTCGGTAAGTGCATCCTTTTTCAGCAGCCTGCTAATTTTTGTGGATCTCGCGCAAAGCAACCCAGGAAATAGCAGCCCCGCACCCTGCTTTCTGACAATAGTTCCCACTTTCATTTCCGTCGATTTCTCCCCCGAGACGCTTGAATATCGAATGCTGAGAACCTAAGTTACAAGGACTTGAAAGGCGGTTCCATGTCCGTGGCCTCTTTTTGTTGCATCACACGCCTCTTCTTCCCTTTTTCACTGCTTCTTCCTTTTTTCTGGTCTGCCCCGTACGAAGAATTCCGATCGCGCAATATATTCTCCGGAGTCACAGAAAGCGAAGGAAAACATGAAGAGAATTGTCATTTTGGTTTGGATGCTTACTCTGGAATTCACCATGCTGAAGGAGAAATATTATGGCGACAACTAAGCGCGTTACATACTTCAAGGCGAAAGTCGAGGACAAGCCCGGCGCCTTGTTGGCTCTTGCGAAGAATCTGAAGACGAAAAACCTTGGCCTTGTGAGCCTCAAGGGTGTCGGTCTGGCTGGACAAGGCGACATTCTGGTGGTTACAAAAAGTCCCGACGACCTGCGGAATGAATGGAAAGCCATGGGTGCTCTGGTCGAGGAAGGCACGGCGTTTTTCCTCAGCGGCGAGGACAAAACTGGAGCGCTCCTGACGAGCCTGGAGGCTCTTGCAAATGCCGGCGTAAACATCGTTGCCACAGAGGCCATTGCAGTTGGCGGACGTTACGGGGCGATTCTCTGGGTGGCTCCGTCGGATATGGAGAAGACCGCACAGGCACTAGGAGCAAAGTAAGACCACCACACAAAACTTGCTAACCTTGTCAAGGGTATGTGTGGGGCTCGTTAACCTTGACAAGGTTATGCGGAAAAACTGCACAGGCGCTTGGAGCAAATTAGAAGACCATCATTCGGCGAGTAGGTGAAATTTTCAGAATCCCCGTCTGAACGATCACTTTTTCAGCAACAAGTGACTCGGCTGGGTCACGGGGGAAGGAAGTACCAGACTAACAGAAAGGAACAACCACCATGGCAAACAAATCACTGAAAGAACTACGCTTCACGAAAGTTGAAAACGTAATGAAAAAAGCTGTCGTATCGATCGAAGGCAAGCAAACAGCCTTCGATGCCATCAAGATGATGCGGGAAAAAAAGGTCTCCAGTTTGCTGGTGAATCGAAGAGGTAAAGAGGATGCGTGGGGCATCGTGACGCGCAAGGACGTGGTGAACAAGATCATTGACCCCGGAAAGAATCCGAAGGATGTCAAGGTCCATGAGATCATGTCCAAGCCGCTGGTGATGGTCTCCCCCGGTTTGGCGCTGAAATACTGCGCGAGGCTGTTCCACCAGGCAGGGATTCGCAGAGCGCCCGTGTTCGACGGCAAGGAGATCGTGGGCATCATAAGCAACACAGATATCTTCAACGCGATGTTGGATTGAATGCAATTTCACAACAACTCAGCCGGTATTCTTGTGCGGAGGAATTGACCCAGCCAGGTTGCTTATCAATGAAGGGAAAAAGAGAGAGGTTCCTCAATCTTTCTAGTAATGTCTTTTTGTAATCTGCGAACAGGTTCCCAGTCCTGAGAATGATTTCCATTTCTTGCGATTTCATCATACAGACTCTGATAGGATAAGCCTGCTTCTTGTTTGAAATAGCTACCCAATTTCAGACATCTGCTTTGGACACAGCACAGAACCATGTCTGGCACTTTTCTTGTGGCACTCCCTCCTTTGTTGCAATAATTCCCGGCGCAAGCATAAAATTGGCATCATGACCCTGCAGAACTCCGCAATCAACTTCCTCGAATTCTTTCACAAAAGAAGGGCCCTCCGGATAGGAATCGCCGCTCTCATCATTTTCTTTATGGCGAACCTCGATGCCCTCGTGGACGCCGTGCGGCATCCCGAAATTCCGTATTTCGAAAAAGAGCATTTAATTGTCGGAGGCGTTACGGCGGCCGCGACAATTGTCTTCTTCGTTCTGCTTGCTGTGTACCTTGGAAGCCTGGAGCGCGCGCTGCGCGAAGTCAAAACGCTCAAAGGCCTCCTCCCTATCTGCAGCTCCTGCAATAAGATCAGAAATGCCGACGACAAGTGGCAGGTGATCGAAAAGTACATCGCCGAGCGAACAGACGCCCGGTTCACACATAGCCTCTGTCCTGACTGCGCCCACAGGCTTTACGGCGACATGGCGGATCAATTCAGCAGGATGTAAACGCCTATCCGGCGACCGCCAGGGCCGAAACCACCTGAGTTGTTCTTTTCGAATCTTCGCCTTACAATCAAAAGAGCCCTGTTCACGAACAACCAGCCATAGAGAACCATGAATCGAAATCCTTCTGTTTTTTCAGCCATCCTCACCGTCGTTTGTGTCCTCGCGTCTCCGGGATTCGCCCGACAAACTCCACAATTCACTCGTGCAGACAGCCTTCGCGGAATGCCCGCGGCGGCCCGAACGTGCTACGACATCTCCTATTATCACCTGGACGTCCGCATCGACCCGTCGACACAATTCATTTCGGGTTCAAACACGATCGATTTCCGAGTGGCTTCAGAGTTCGACGTGATGCAAATCGACCTGTTCGCCAACATGAACATCGACAAAATTCTGCTTGACGAGTCAACACCGGCAACGTTCACGCGTGAGTTCAACGCCGTCTTTGTGCGCCTGCCGAAGAGACTTCCTGCCGGCTCACGCCACGCAATAAGAGTATTCTATTCTGGAAAACCACAGGTGGCACGCAGGCCGCCGTGGGACGGCGGGTTTACGTGGGAGCGCGACAAGGAAGGAAACCCATGGGTCGCCGTGACCTGCCAGGGAACCGGCGCCAGCCTCTGGTGGCCCAACAAAGACCATCAGGCAGACGAGCCAGACAGCATGCTCATGAGTATCACAGTCCCCAAAGGACTCACTGACATTTCCAATGGAAGGCTTCGCAAAACGTTGACGCTGCCCGACGGCTGGACGCGGTTCGACTGGTTTATCAGTTACCCCGTCAACAATTACAATGTGACGGTAAACATCGGGAAACTTGCCCACTTCATCGACAGCTACACGAGCGTCACCGGTGAAAAACTGACACTCGACTACTACGTCGTTCCCGAAAACTTCGAAAAAGCAAAGAAGGTATTTCAGCAAGTGAAGCCGATGATGGCAAGTTTCGAACGGGCATTCGGGCCTTACCCGTTCATACGAGACGGCTACAAGCTGGTTGAATCGCCTCACACTGGAATGGAACACCAGACTGCCGTCGCATATGGCAATTGGTATATCGGCGGCTACCGCGGCCGCGCACCATCCGAAA
>CAYIBG010000075.1:0-8632 GCA_964361365.1 uncultured Ignavibacteriaceae bacterium
AGATCCCGGCAATATCCAGCCCCGGAACCACAGGGTTTTCTTTCGGCAATAATCCTTGCTGGATTTTGCGAGCGAGGGAAAGCTCTTCCTTAAACCGCTCCTTTTCAATCTCAGAATAGTGCAGCCGTGAATTCTCGATGGCGATTGCTGCCTGTCCTGCGACGGTGGCGAGCAAGTCCACATCTTCCTGAGAATATACCTTCCCGGATAATTTCGGCCCAACATTGATCATCCCGATGAGACGGTCTTTCAGAAACATCGGGACAGACAGAACGACTCCGCTCTTCATCAGTTTTTCTTTATCGGCTTGACTTAAAGCCACAGAATCGGGCTCCTGAGACAGGAGCGCAAACGATTGGGGTTTCCTTGTGCGACGCAGTACCGCAAGAAGCCCCGTGTGCTCTTCACGAAATTCGCAGCAATCCTTTTCGATATTCATCGTCACGCAGCCGATGGTTTCATCGCAGAGAACAACGGCTACTTTGTCGATGTGCATGGTGAGGGAAATCCGTGAAACCATCGAGTTGAGGATTTCTTCGAGGTTCATCTGCCGCGGCAACTCCTGGCTCAGTTCAAGAAGAGCTTTCTGATAATTGTAGCGTTCCCTGTAGAAAAACCGGTCGATCCAGTCCTGAATCCGTTGCTTGATCGGCTCGAAGGTAAACGCAATCACCACGAGGGCCAGTACGCTGACGATCCGGTTTTCTTCAGTCCCGAACGCGTATGAAATGAAGTTGCCGACAACATAAACGATAAAGATGTACAATGCCGCCACACTTGCCGTGACCATCGAATAAAGAAGGCTTCTGCGAATGACAAGGTCGATGTCCATCAGCCGATAACGAAAAATTGCGTATCCGAAGAAGATCGGGACAACCGGTATCAGCGCTCCGGGCAAGAGCAAAACGGGGTTTACAAAAATCGTGAACGGGTTTGATGCCGACACAATGGTAGCATACGTGAACGCAGCCCACCCGATCGCGATACCGATGAGGATGGGGCGCAGCTCAGCCCGCCTCTCTTTTGGAATTCTCTTGAAATAACTGTAGCAGAAAAGTCCGAGTCCTCCGAAATAGAACGTATAAGGCGCCCCAAATATTGTACCTATAACAGGAACGGGCATTTGGCCGAGCTGAAAGAATGGAAGAAAAGGCAGAGAGACAAACGCTCCGATGACGTACAGGCAAACGCCGACCCACCTTCGGTCGAGGTTTGGCAAATGAACGGGGAAATGGAAAAAGAATCGTAGAAAGACTGATGGCGCGAGAAAATGTGCGATGAGGAAACCAGAGCCCAGAACAAACCGTTTCCATACAGGATCGACCTGAGGGTTCAGGTTGAGAATCGAAAGCCCGAAAAAAAGCATCATCACAAGGCTGTAACGGCCGAACCTTCGCTGGATTTTTCCTTGCGGACGACTCACAACCACAACGTATCCGACGAGGAGAAACCCGAAACCGAGAAGAAATTGAGTCAGGTAGGGCGTGTTGATCACCCGGAGGATTTCGACTTTCGTTTCGAATTTCGTTTCCCCCCTTTGGACGAGGTACAGGATGGATTCGCCCGGACGGATTTTGTTAATGCGTTGTTGAGCTTCCGCGCTGCTTTGGAACGGCATCCCTCCCAATTCAAGAAGGATGTCCCCATTTTTTATGCCAGCACGTTCTGTAACGCCGCCGGGCACAACATCCGTGATGAGCAAGCGCGAACCGGTTCCATCCATGGCTCTCCATGCGCACTGGTCGTTGCCGAGGGTTTTGGTGAACATGATGTCGATAAAATCGAGACTGGTAACGCCGAGCACAACAAGCGTGAGGCCAGTGTAAATAATACGAATCCACCGGGCGGACATGTGTTCAAACGGGTTGTTCATGCTCTCTAAGGATACGAGTTTGGCAGGGTTTCGTTGCAGCATTCAAAAAGAATAGCCGATGCTGAAGTAGGCAATGAAGGGCCCCAGGCTAAGCGGGTTATCCAGGATTTCCTTCCTGAAAAAAAAGGCCCGGCCGAGGGAAAACTCGGCAGGACCGATTGGCGTGTCGAAGGCAACCCCCACTCCGATGCCATGCATAAAATCCACAATGCGAATTTGTTCTGGGGTAGACCAGATCGCCCCCAGGTCATACCTTGCTTTCAGATAGGTATTAAAGAAAAGTTTAAACGGGCTCTCGTAGATGTATTCGAGACTTCCGACAATGAGCTGACGCCCTCTTGCGTTGTCCTCCCTAATGCCGAAGAAGCTGTGTTGTCCCCCGAGGCTGAAATGTTCGGAAATGGGAAGAGTTTCATCTGCCACGCCCAGGACGAATCTCGGCCGGATGACATGACGGGGGAAGAGCTGCTGGTATTTTGAATACTCAAACGACATTTTTGTGAAACCAATGGCGTTGCCCACATTGACGAGGGCGGTTTCGTAAGAAAAGTTGACGAGGATTCCATCGGACGGATAAGGAAACCTATTCTGAGTATCGAGCCGGGTTCCGAACCTGATCGAGGAGATCTTATAGCTCTGGTTGGAAACTTGCTGCTCGAAGATATTGGATACCCGGTGATTCTCAATCCTTCCTTCGACCGTTACGCTCCCAAGCCTCTCGAGCTGCGTCCCGAAGCTCAGCGACGCCCCCTCTTTGACTTCCCGGTATTCGCCCACCCTGGTACGCTCCCAGTGGAGCGGGTCGGCGACTGTTTGGGGTTCGAATGCAAACACGTTCACATCGCGGACGGTTGAATAACCCTTAAGGTTGGCCGTGAGGTATGTGTCGAAAATCCTTATCGCTTTGAACTCACCAATGAAGCTGCGGTTGCGCGATCCTCCGAAGAATCGGAGGCCGATTTCCGCTCCCATCCCGAACAGGTTTTCATTGCGGACATCGATGGAAGGTTGTGCATTTCGCTCACTGTCGATCACCAGTCCGAACCTGATGAGGTCGGTGCTTCGTTCTCTCGCCTTGATCACCAAAATGTTATTGTCACCCTCCTTCCGAATGCCAATCGACACTTGTTCAAATAAGCCAGTTCCATACAGGTTTCGGATTCCTTCTGCCACTTTGGAAATCTGCAGGATGTCGCCATTGTCAAGCGGAACTTCCCGCCAAATGACGTAGTCTTTTGTTTCCTTCGTCCCAACAATGTCCATCCGATAGATCGTGCCTTCATCGATCACAATCGTCGCACGGCCCGTCGAACGATCCAGAGCCACTTTCTGAATCCTGGCAAGCGAGTATCCCAGCCTTCGGTAATATCCGATGATTTCTTTGAGTGCGCTTTGCGATCGATGCGCGTTGATGCGTCTCCCCAGAAGCGGATGGAATGGCACCATCAACGTGTCCGAAGGTATGCTCCTATTGCCGGTGAATTCCACTCCTTCGAGCACCGGATACGAAACAGCATGTAAATGGAATGTTGAATTCGCATCGTTCTGTTCCGCGACCACTTCGAGCGAATCATAATCACCCGACTGATAAAGTTGAACCAGCGATCTTTTCAGCTCGATCTCCGAAACACGGATACTGGATATGACCTCGGCCAATTGCGGCGGCACATCGGCGGTGGCAACAAATTTCGGATTCTTGAATTCTGTGTTCCCGTTGGCCTGGGAGAAATTCAGCCCGGAAGAAAGCATTGTCTTGATCGACTGCATCGCAGAATCCGAGTATTCTTCGCCTTTTCTGATAATGGACTGCAAATCGGTAAAATCAGAAGACAGATGGGCTCCCAGGTCCGGCTTGATCACGGCATCCGCCTGCTCCAGTGCTCTCTTGTTCGCATCCTGCATCATGATTCCCATAAGCTGATCGGCAACTTCCCACGGGGCGTTCAGCTTTCCGGCTGGCCGCAACGGGCTTGTGACGTCCACGGCAACCACGATGTCTGCGCCCCATTGACGAGCGACGTCGACCGGAATGTTCGACACGAGGCCTCCGTCCAGCAGCTGCATGGTATCTTTTGGAACCGTGCTAAAAAGCAGCGGGACGGTAATGCTCGCCCGCATCGCGTCCGTCAGGTCGCCGCCGTCAATGACGACGCGTTTGCCTGAAATCAGATCCGTCGTGACGGCGCGGAAAGATATTTCCAGGTCGTCGAAACTCGGGTTCGGATGGTACACGCTTTGCAGTGTCAGGAGATTCAGATAATTCGTCAATCGTTGGCCGGTAGAGAAAGCTGAAGGGATAATCGGTTCAAACCCGTCGAACCGGAGGATTAAAACACTCCGTTCCTTTGCGATTTTTTGATCCAGGAACATTTCGCCACGCCGGGAGTCTTCGGTGAAGCTCAGGAGCTCTTCCCAGTTGGTGGAATCCACCAGCTGAGAAAGCTGCGTCGTTGAATATCCTGATGCATACAGGCCCCCGAGGATACTCCCAATGCTCGTGCCGACGACAAAATCGATGGGGATGTTGTTTTTCTCGAACGACTTGAAGACTCCGATCGCGGCAATCCCGCGGGCTCCGCCGCCGCTCAGAACAAGAGCGATCTTCTGACGTTTCACTCGCTTTATCGGAACAAGACTTGGTATCCGTTCATCCGCGACAAGAAACTCCGGCTGAATTTTCCAGACGCGAGCCTGCCTCTCATCCTGAGAAAACAGGGGTAGTGCTATCATGAGAAACGCCGCAGCGATCGCATTGAATTGAGTCATTGAAAAAGAAAACTACCGAAATAAGTCCCGAATATCAATTTGCGTTGCATTGCTATTCGGAACATTGCGGGCTATCTTTACTTCAAACTATGTTAGCGTCTCTAAGAAATGAATGAAGCCCTTCTTCAGTTGATTGCTTGTCCCGCGTGCAGAGGACAGCTGGAGGGGGCAGATTCTCATCACCTGCGATGCGCACAGTGTTCGTCTTCCTACGAGATCCGGGAAGGAATTCCGATTCTCATCCCTGCCGGATTGTCCGAACCAATTTCATCCCGCATCGACGCATACGAGCAAAAGCATATTCAAGAAGAGGACCCATGGCACTATGGCGTCCGTGCGGCGGAGATTCTGAAGCATCGCTTTCTTCTTGAGCAGATCAGGATTTCCCATCCCACGCGGGGTCGAACGCTGGATGTTGGCTGTAGCTCAGGGTATCTCTCCCTGCAACTCGGAGAAGTTGCCAGCTCCGTCATTTCCATCGACGTTTCCGTCTCTGCAGTCATGAGAGCACGCACGAAATGTTCCAAGGCCACCTTGTCTCACTGCGGCCGTTCGTTCTTTGTGGCCACAGCGACCGCATTTCCTTTTCGTCCGAACATTTTCGATGTTGTGGTCCTGTCAGACGGGCTGTATGAATGGGGCCTTCCCCCGGACGATCAACAGCTGGTTTTGCGAGAATGTGAGAGGGTTCTCGCACCGAGCGGTATCGCCTTGTTCACTGACTACTTGCGTCCAGAACGATTCGAAGAATGGCTCGGCGTTCTCAAGTCGGGTCCACTCCAGGTAACAGCTGTTCATTATTTACATGATCGGCCCTGGTATCAGTTTGAATCGGCTGTCCACATGATCCAGGGACAACCCTGGGTGCGGGCGGCGCTTCGCAGTGCAACATTTGCCAAAGCCCTGATGTTCGTGGGTGCAGCGTTGGGCAAAAGAGGTTCGAAACACATCGTGTTGGTGGCGCAAAAACACGTATGACATTTCTCAATCCTCTCGTTCTGTTCGGGCTTCTGGCGGCATCGATCCCCATCCTGCTTCATCTTTTTAACCTCCGAAAACTTAAAACGATTGAGTTCAGCACGCTCTCGTTTCTCAAAGAGCTGCAAAAAACTAAAATCCGGCGTTTGAAAATACGTCAGCTCTTGTTACTTGTGTTGCGAACACTCCTTGTGATCCTTGTCGTCATGGCGTTTTCCCGGCCAACGTTGAAGGGCGGGTTTTCAGAGAGCGCCCGTGCACGGACCACGGCTGTTTTTATCGTCGATGATTCCTACAGTATGACTTCTGCGGACGCCGGCGGCGAATTGCTCAAACAAGCAAAGCAGGCGGCTCTTCGGGCTCTTGAAATCTTCGAAGACGGCGACGAGGTCTTTCTTCTCAGGATTTCTGACGCCGTATCTCATACTGCCGGCAACGAGCAGGCGCCGTATCGAAATTTTGAGGCACTTCGCTCCGCCCTCAATGCCATCAAGCCTTCATACACACATCATAAGCTCGAAGATGCACTCCGTGTATCGGCAAGGCTCCTGGATGCATCCAAGAATTTCAACAGGGAGGTTTTCGTGTTTTCCGATTTTCAGGCGGGATTGTTATCTGAACAAGCGCCTCAGGTAAAGGAAAGTCTTTTTGCATCGGGAGTTCGGTTGTTTCTCCTCCCCGTCGGGAATCGGGAAGTCCGCAACCTTTCCGTCGATGCAGTAACAATCCCGAACGCGATTCTTGAACCTGGAAAACCCTTTACCCTCATCGCCAAAGTGACGAACCACACGGCCGGGGAAATCAAGAATACTCTCGCCAGCGTTTTTGCGTCCAATACACGAGTTGCCCAAAAAGGCATCTCACTGGGAGCTCATGAGTCGGCGAACGTCGAGTTGTCCGTTGTGCCGCGGACCACGGGTTACTTCGAAGGCTTCGTTTCCCTGGAGGATGATGACCTGGAATTTGACAACCGTCGCTTTTTCACGGTGTATATTCCGTCTGCCATGAACGTTCTCCTCGTTGGCAGTTCCACCGACGTGAAATACATCCAGCTTGCGCTGGTGACACGAACTCAATCCGACAGCTCACAGCTAACGCTCACCGAAGTTACTTCCGACCGTCTCACCACGAGTCACATAAACTCTGCCGATGTGATTGTCCTGTCTGGTGCATTGGGACTCTCACCAACACACCTCGAACGCGTGCGCAGTGCTGTGGAAAAAGGTACGGGACTCATGGTGTTCCCCGGTTCCTCGACCACTCCTCAGAATTCTGTCCCACTTTCTTCATTGCGGCTTCCCAATATGATTTCTGTTGAGGGCAATCCGAGGTCACTTTCATTCCTGGAATTCGACAAAACCGATATGCGCCATCCACTTTTCACCGGGATGTTCGATGAACAAAACGAACAGCGTCGAACACGCCCGGGTTCGGCAAAGCAAAAAACCATTGAGTCTCCCAAAGTGAAGGTGTTTGTCCGATACGCAATCTCTCCCACTGCTCAGCCTGTCATAACCCTTACAAATGGAGCGTCGTTTTTGCTCGAGCAAAAAGTTGGCGGGGGCAAGGTGCTCCTGTTCGCCGTGGCTCCTCATCTTGAATGGTCGGATTTCCCGGTCAAAGGTCTTTTTGTCCCGTTATTGCACCGTTCACTTTCGTATCTTGTCCAAGACCCTTCGAAGGTCGAGCCATTCCTGGCGGGCCAGGATGTGGTTGTGAGACATATCCAATCAACGGGAACGAGGTTCACCGTGCGGGACCCCTCGGCCGGGGAAACGAGCCATCAAGCCGTCGTTCGAGGGTCTGACAAGACGATCCATTTTTCAGAGGCCATGATTCCCGGAATTTATACTGTCCGGGCAGGGTCGGATGTCGTGCGGAAATTTGCGGTCAATGTGGACCCGGACGAGTCGCGCACGAAAAAAGCGGAGGAACCTGCCCTGCTGAGAGCGGCTGAAACGCTGGGAATCGGTTCCTCGGCCGTCCACACAATCAACAATGTGTTCCAGGTTCAGCAGATGGTGCGCGAGTCAAGGTACGGCATTGAATTGTGGAAGCACATGCTCATCGCTGCACTGCTGGTGGCGGTCGTCGAAATGTTTGTAGCGCGTGACACGAAACGAGGACTCGCGGAGTACGCACCGCGGGCTGCATGACCATGATCGAACTCTCATCCGGAAAAGAGCTTTGTATTCTCGTCGGTGTTTCCACGCGCCGAGGCTCGCGTGAAGAGACCGAGGAATCTATGAATGAACTCGCCCTCCTGGCCGATACCGCTGGGGCTGAGGTGGTTGCGCGGTTGACGCAGGATCGAGACCGGTTCGATGCGGCGACACTCATCGGAAAAGGCAAGGTCGATGAGTTAACCTACCTCGTCAAGCAGAAGAATATCCCGCTCATCATCTTTGACGACGACCTCTCCGCTGTCCAGGTCAGAAACCTCGAAAAAGCCCTCGAATGCAAAGTGCTGGACAGGAGCGGGCTGATTCTGGATATTTTCGTTTCGCGGGCGAAGAGCAACGAGGCAAAGACGCAGGTGGAGCTGGCACAACTCCAGTATTTACTCCCCCGACTGACCCGTCAGTGGACGCACCTTTCAAAGCAATACGGCGGCATCGGAACCAAGGGACCAGGCGAGACCCAGATCGAAACCGATCGACGCATGATCAAGACCCGCATCGGCCACCTGAAAGAAAAACTGGAACGGATCGGAAGGCAACGCGTCACGCAGCGGCAGGGAAGAAACAGGCATGCGCGCGGGGCTCTTGTCGGCTATACGAACGTCGGAAAGTCAACACTGCTGAATTTGCTTTCGGGCTCAGACGTGTTTGTTGAGAACCGGTTGTTTGCCACTCTTGATCCGACCACGCGACTGGTCGGCTTAACCGCCGGACTGGACATTCTCATAACGGACACTGTGGGCTTCATTCGAAAACTCCCTCATCACCTGGTGGCTTCTTTCAAGAGCACGCTGGAAGAAATCACCGAAGCGGATTTTCTCCTTCATGTCGTCGA
>CAYIBG010000076.1:0-3659 GCA_964361365.1 uncultured Ignavibacteriaceae bacterium
TAAATCCTTGCGTATGGAGTCAAACGTTTTCATCCTGAGATGAAGCCATTCATGCGGAAAAACCAGAGGGAGGACTTCGTCGTGTCGTCAGATGGTCAGGAGTGAATCTCGCACGAGCGGATTACTTGCTGCCCTTGTCGTCAATCTGCTTGGTTTCTTTCTCGATTTCATCCTGAACGTCGCGCGAAGCTTTTCGAAATTCGCGCATGCCTTTTCCAATGCCTTGCATGAATTCCGGAATTTTCTTGGCGCCGAACAGGATCAGAATCACGACTGCAATGAGGATGATTTCGGGGGCACCGAGGTTACCCATAGGTTTATCCTTTCACGTAAGTACCGTTTGCTGCACGAGGCTCTCGACAAGAGAGTCGAAGATTTTGCGCCCGTCGGTATGTCCGAGGACGGGGTCCGAGGCTCGTTCCGGGTGGGGCATCATTCCCAGCACGTTCCCCGCTTCGTTCACGATGCCTGCAATGTTGGAGATGGCGCCGTTTGGGTTTGCGGCGTCGGTGACCTGTCCACCCGGCCCACAATACCGGAGCACAATTTGTCTGTTCTCCTCGAGTTTTTGCAACGTTCCCGCATCGACGAAATAATTGCCGTCGCCATGTGCAATCGGGATTTCTAATACTTCTCCCTGCTGACACTTCGAAGAAAACCTCGTTTCGGCGTTTTCGACCCTGAGGTGAACGTACTTGCACACAAACTTCAGGCTGGCGTTTCTGAGCAACACACCCGGCAGGAGGCTCGCTTCCGTGAGGATCTGGAACCCGTTGCAGATTCCCATCACAATTCCGCCGTTGTTCGCAAATCGAACCACGTCCTTCATGACCGGTGAAAAGCGTGCGATGGCTCCGCAGCGGAGATAATCGCCGTAGGAGAACCCTCCGGGCAGAATGACGACATCGACATCGCCCAACGAGCCCTCTTTATGCCAAATGAACCGGGCGTCATGTCCGAGAAGAGTGCCCGCAACATAGTGCGCGTCGTGGTCGCAATTGGAACCCGGGAAGACAACCACGCCAAATTTGAGCTTGCTCATTCAGGACTTGTGGTTTTCAACCGTGAAATGAAAATCTTCCATGATGGGGTTCGCGAGAAGTTTTTCACACACTTCCTTCGTGATCCGTTCCGCTTCTGCCTTGTTGTCCGTTTGGACGTTCATCTCGACAAATTTCCCGATTCGAACGTCCTTCACTTTTTCGAAACCCAATGAGTGGACGCCGTGCTCGACGGCTTTTCCCTGGGGGTCCAGAATCGATTTTCGCAAAGTGACAAATATCTTGGATTGGTACATGGAACCTGATGTTTAGATGTCAATGCTCGAGACTTCGCTTTCTTCCTCGACGTCTTTTTCGAGGTGAGAAAGCCAGTGCTTCATCGTGGCAACAAAGGAGCGAATAATTCCGAACAAAATCCATGTCATGAGCACGAGAAACAAAAAGCGGCCTTGCGAGAGAATGACGGCAAGAGCCGCGGCCGAAAAGCCCAGTGTTTTCCACGGATGCGCTCGAATATCGCGTTTTGAGAACTTCGGAAGCGTCTCATACTTCACTCGGCTGACCATGAGCAGGGATAGGCCGACAACCATCGGTGCGAGGGCATTGCTGGTCCATCCATGAAGACCGCCACCCTGCGTGTAGAACTCAAGCATGAAAGCACAAATCGTTATTGCCTGGAACGGGACGGGCAGGCCTTTGAAGTGGTCTTTGTCGAAGCCCACGAGCTGGACATTGAATCGTGCAAGGCGAATGGCTCCGAACACGAGCGGCATCGAGCTGACGATGATTCCCCAATTCTCCATCGTTTGCAGATGCGCCTGGTAGATCATAAATGCAGGTGCGGCTCCGAACGAAACGACATCCGCGAGGGAATCCAACTCGACGCCAAACTGGCTTGAAGATCTGGTGATGCGCGCCATAATGCCGTCGAACGAATCGAATGCGGCGGCCAGCAGAATGAACCAAATGGCCATCTCGATTCTCCCCCGGCTGATGTAGATAATGGCCAGGAAGCCGCAAAAGATGTTCAGAACGGTGAAGAGGCTTGGAACGACGGCGCGTGTGATTTTCATCGAAAGGGGGTTCCTGTGACAACAGATAGCATAGGCCTACTCAATCTCAGCCAGAACGGTTTCGCCGGCCACTGTCACATCGCCAAGGTTCACTTTGACCGCCGCTGATTTTGGGACAAACACATCAACCCGCGAGCCGAACTTGATCATTCCAAATCGTTCACCCGCTCTCACTTCATCACCCGGGTGTAAGGTACAAACTATTCTCCTCGCAACAAAGCCCGCAATCTGCTTGAAGAGTATTTTGCCTCTCCTGCTTTCAATTCCGATGATCGTCTGCTCGTTCTTCTCGGATGCCTTATCCTCAAAGGCCGCAAAAAACTCGCCCGGAACATACCGGACATGCCTGACCGTACCGCTCGTCGGGTTCCGGTTGACGTGAACATTCAGCGGAGACATGAAAATGCTTATCTGAGTGGCTTCTGCGTGGAGAAACTCGGATTCATTCACTTCCTTGATGAGGATGATCTTCCCGTCGGCGGGCGAGATAACAAGATTTTCGCCGGAAGGAGTCGTACGGTCCGGATCTCTGAAGAAATTCAGCGTGAAGCAGAATGCGACAACAGCCGTCGTAAGTAGAGCATAGCGGAAAACCTTCGGCTCCAGAAACACGATTGAAATGACGGCGAGAACGAAGCAGACGGTGGAAATCGTGAAAAAAACGTCGTAACCGTATTTCGTGATCATCCTTTCCCTAAACGTGCTTCTCGGCATGGTAGGAACTGCGAACGAGCGGGCCGGATTCCACATGCTTGAAACCGAATGACATTCCCGCTTCCTTGAGCATGGAGAATTCGGAGGGATGCACGTAACGGTCAATCGGCAGATGTTCTTTCGTCGGCTGCAAGTATTGGCCCAACGTCAAAATATCGCAATGAGCAGTCCGAATGTCCCGCATGCACTGAAGCACTTCTTCCGTCTGTTCGCCGATGCCGAGCATCATACCCGTTTTGGTTAGAAAACCCTTTTTCTTGGCTCGCTCCAGCACTTCCAGCGATTGCTGATAATTCGCCTGCGGCCGGACCGTCTTATACAAGCGAGGAACCGTCTCAATGTTATGATTCAGCACGTCCGGCGCCGCCTCAAGCACAATATCGAGAGCTTCTTCACTGCCCTTGAAATCGGGAATGAGGACTTCGATACGGCATTCTGGAACTCTTTTTCGAATCTCACGAATCGTCTCGGCAAAGATCGGCGCACCGCCATCCTTCCGCTCATCCCGGTTCACCGACGTGATCACAGCATGCCGGATTTCCATCTGCTCCACCGCCTCCGCCACACGTCGCGGCTCGTCCCAATCCAAACCTTCAAGCGGCCGGCCGGTTTTCACGGCACAGAAACCACACGACCTGGTGCAAATATCGCCAAGGATCATGAAGGTCGCCGTCCCTGCATTCCAGCACTCGCCCATGTTGGGGCAACGGGCTTCCTCGCATACTGTGTGGAGCTTGCGCTCGCGCATGATGTTGAACAAGCGCGAATAGTTCTCGCCGCCGGGGATCCTTGCCTTCAGCCAATCCGGCCTGCGGGGCTGCGGGGGCTCGGGCGTCGAGACGGGTATTTCGTCTATGATGAATTCCATTTT
>CAYIBG010000076.1:3759-8552 GCA_964361365.1 uncultured Ignavibacteriaceae bacterium
CCGATGATGTTTCCAAA
The DNA here is from genome assembly GCA_964361365.1 of uncultured Ignavibacteriaceae bacterium. Taxonomy (GTDB): domain Bacteria; phylum Bacteroidota; class Ignavibacteria; order UBA10030; family UBA10030; genus JANOGR01. The sequence goes on from CAYIBG010000076.1 coordinate 3,777, forward strand.
GATGCCGTAGTTCGTAATTGTGAAAGTTCCCTCCTGGATTTCTTCAGGCTTGAGCTTCTTGTTGCGGGTGCGTACCGCAATATCGTTCACCGCGCGGGCCAAACCGATGAAGCTCAATTCCTCTGCATTCTTGATGTTCGGGACAATCAGGCCTGAAGGTGCTGCGACAGCCATGCCGAGATTCACCGACCTCTTCATGATAATTTTGTCACCCTCAAGGGAGCTATTGACAATCGGGAACTCTTTGAGCGCTTGGACGACAGCAACGCAGAAAAACGGTGTGTAGGTGAGCTTGAAACCTTCTTTCTTTTCAAAGTCGTCCGAATGGTGAGCGCGGATATTCACGATGGAAGTCATGTCGATTTCATCGATCGCCTGAACATGCGGCGAGGTGTGCACGCTCCGCACCATGTGCTCAGCCATTTTCTGCTGAACGTTGTCCATGGACACAATTTGATACTTCGGCGCCGGATACTTCCTCAGAAGTTCTTTTTCATCCAGCCGCTGGATGGTGAAATCGAGCCGCGCCCCAGGTGCAAGCGCGGGCTGAGCTCCCCGTCTTCCCAGGTAGGACATCAGGTCGTGCTTGGTCACCCTTCCCTGCGCTCCTGTGCCGTGGATTTGGTCAAGTTCCATGGCCGAAACGCCTTCCTTCTTCGCAATGGTTCGAACAAGAGGGGAATAGAACCGTTGGCCGTTGGAACGTCTGGAAGATACACTCGGTGGAGGTGCAGGTGCCGTCGCAACCATGGACGGCGACGAAGCAACTGAGGTTTCCGTTGGCCTTTCTTCTTTCCGTGATGGTGCAGGCGGGGCTGACGATGTGTCAATCATGGCGGTAACATCGGTTTCAATCATCGCAATCACCGTTCCGACAGGAACCGTATCATTCTCTGGAACAATGATCTTCGCCAGGATTCCGCCAACGGGAGAAGGGATTTCTGAATCTACCTTGTCCGTGCTAATTTCAAGGATCGTCTCGTCTTTCTGAACTTTATCGCCCACTTTCTTGGTCCAACGGAGGACTTTCCCCTCCTGGATACTCTCTCCCATCTTGGGCATTACGACGTCAACTTGCATGTGCCTTCCCGTTTCCTCTTTAATCGACAATATGCTAGAAAATGATACCGGCTGAAAACGAAACAAAAGAGAAACCTCCTTCGTTGGGAAGATTACCGGAATCGCCATAAGAACCGACAGTGTAGATCGGTTCCAAGACGATATTTCGATAACGTACGGCGTACCCAAGCTGGAACGTCAGAATCATGTTTCTGGAGTGGCTGGAGATGATTGTTTGAGGAAATGTTCCTTGGGTCCCATACTGCAAGCGGGTTTCTTCCCACTCGAATTCATTGTAGTCGAACGCAACGCCAACGAATGGTCCTGAATACAATTCCTCATCAAAGTAGTATGTCCGTGCGCCGATTCCCAAACCGCCTCCCTTGTTTGTCAAGCGTGTTTCTACAACCTCCTTGAAGCCGGGTGCATAAGTTCCCCAATTTTCACGCCGATCCTTGGTCCAGTAGTTGGCTCTAACAAAGAGAGTGAAATTCCTCTTATTCTCAAACTCATAGATCAGACTCATTTGCCTCCCATCCTTGGCAGTCTTGAAAGCATAAGCGTAAACGTGGGATTCTCGTCCCTCAGTCTGAATCGTTTGGGCCAATAGATTGGACCCTATCGCCACCACCAGCAGGAAAAGTTTCTTCATAAGACCTCCTTGCTCTTGGAAAGTTCAATAACGAATCAATTCTTCGAGAGCGTTCAAGATTTTTTCTTTATTCGGCAACATGGCATCTTCCAAAGGCGGACTGTACGGGACGGGTGTATCCAAGGCACCAACCCGCATAACCGGACCATCGAGATACTCGAAACAGTCTTTAGAAATCCGTGCCGCAAGCTCGGCGCCAAAACCGGCCGTCAACGTATCCTCGTGGACAACAAGCACTTTTCCCGTTTTCTTCACCGATTTGAACATTGCTTCATCATCCAGTGGATTCAGCGTTCGCAAGTCGATGACCTCGACATTGACGCCTTTTGCTTCCATCGTCCTTGCAGCCTCGAGCGACTGTTGAACGGTGGCGCCGTAGGTGATAACGGAAATATCCGTCCCTTCTTTTCTCACAGCGGCAACACCAAATGGAAGTACAAAATTTTGATCCGGCTCCAATGAGGATGCATAACCTTGTCGGTAGAGACCCTTATGTTCCATGAAAATCACAGGATCATCGCCTCTAATCGCCGCCTTCAGCAAACCCTTTGCATCCGAAGCGTTGGAAGGAAATGCAAGCCGAATGCCCGGAATGTGGGCCATGATGCTTTCGATGCACTGGCTGTGATAGTGGCCTCCATGAATGTACCCGCCCACAGGAACGCGAATAACAACCGGACATGTCCATGCACCGTTGGAACGGTATCGCATCATGGCAAGTTCATCGCGGATTTGCATGAACCCTGGCCAAATGTAGTCGCCGAATTGAATCTCGGGTACAGGCTTCCAGCCCTTGAGCGCCATCCCGATGGCGACGCCGATGATGCTCGCTTCCGCAAGCGGCGAATTGAAGCACCTGTTTTCACCGAACTTTGCCGTCAGCCCTCTCGTTGCAGTGAAGACGCCTCCCTTGCCACCCGCAACATCTTCGCCAAAGACCAGAACCTTCGGATCGCGCTCCAATTCTTCAGCAAGTGCATGATTTACCGCATCCACGAGGACAACCTTGTTCCCCGAGGGTTGAGACTCCACGAAATCCATCGGAGGGTTGGCGTGCGCTTCACCGTACACATGTAATTGGACGGTAGATGCATCCGGTAACGGCCTCGTTTCCGCCCAATCCGCTGCGGCATCGACGGCTTTTTTTACATTCTCCTGCATCTCAGTCGCTTCTTGGTCTGTCAGGTAACCCTGCTCGATGAGATAGCGAGCCATCTGAGGAAGCGGGTCGCGCTGTTTTTCTTTTTCCAGATCTTCCTTGTTCCTGTATTTCAGGTGATCGTCGGACGAGGAGTGCGGAAGGAGCCGGACAACGTCGGCCACCAGCAAAACCGGGCCGGCTCCATTTCTGAGCTGCGCAACGGCGCGATGCACAGCTGCATACGTTTCGACGAAATTCGTCCCGTCGCAGCGAATCCTTTCAAGACCCTTGAAACCTTTCGTCACTTCGAAAACCGAAGCGCCCGCCGTTTGCTGTGCCACGGGCACGGAAATCGCATACTTGTTATCTTGGATAAAAAACAATACCGGAAGAGCTTCGCGTGCCGCCCAGTTCACGGCTTCAAAGAATTCACCTTCACTGGTGGACCCTTCTCCACCCGAAACGTACACCACCTCGTCGGATTTTTCTTTCTTGATCGCCAACGCAAGCCCGGTCGCCTGCAAATACTGCGTTCCTGTCGGACTGGATTGTGTGATGATGCGGGCTTCTTTTTTTCCCCAGTGCGAGGGCATCTGTCGTCCGCCGGTCCCGGGACCCTCGGCGCGATGAAAGGCCTCCAGAAAAACTTCTTTGGGCGTCATCCCAAACGTGAGACAAAATGCGAGATCGCGGTAATACGGCATGGCCCAGTCGTACCCCGACTTCAGGTTCATTGCCGCGGCAACCTGGGCGGCCTCATGTCCGACTCCGGAAATGTTGAAAAACGATTTGCCTTGTTTGAGAAGGATCAGATGTTTTTCGTCGAGCTTGCGTGCCGTCAGCATAAGCCGGTAGGCCCGCACGAGTTCCTCCTTGGGGAGGATTCCTTCCTTCCTTTCCTGGATGGCAATATCTGAATTTCGTTGAGTCATCGATTCTTCGTGCAGTTAAACTTCTGCTTGTTCGGCCTTTTTCGCGAGCTGGAGCAGCGAAGGATAAGGCATTGCGAATGTTGAGCATCCGAATACGCTTTTGAACGCAGTCGTCAGTTTTTCCTGAACTTCTGCCAGAGGGATGTTCTTGCCCAGAATCCGCTCCATCGATGTGACGCCTTTGTGAAAAATGCCGCATGGGATTATTCGGTCATACTTCGACAAATCGCTGCTCACATTTAACGCAAAGCCATGCATCGTAATCCATTTGCTCACTTTGACGCCGATGGCCGCAATCTTTTCTCCATTGACCCACACGCCTGTAAAATCGGGCTCCCTGGTCGCTTCAATTCCATAATCGTTCAAGGTCAGAATAATCACTTCTTCAAGGCAACGGAGATAGCGGTGGATGTCGGCGAAATAGAGGTTGAGGTCGAGGATGGGATAGCCGACGATTTGACCGGGTCCATGATATGTGACATCTCCGCCGCGGTCGATTCGAAAAACGTCGATACCGGTTTCTTTCAACTCCGCCTGGCTTGCCAGCACGTGGTTCTCGTCCCCGCCTTTTCCAATCGTATAGACGTGTTCATGCTCTGTGAACATCAGCAGGTCTCCGATCGCACCATAATGCCGAAGGTGGAAGAGCTTCTGCTGAAGCTGCCAGGCGTCGGCAAATCTGGAGCGTCCTATGTCGGTAATTGCCAGTCTATTCAAGGAAGTTCAGATATTAAGGGCAACTCCGTAGGCTTCCCCTGCCGCTTCCATAATTCCTTCAGAGAATGTTGGATGGGCGTGCATCGTGTGAAAGATCTCCTCATATGTCGTTTCAAGCGCTTTCGCAACGCCAAGTTCTGCGATCATCTCAGTTGCTTCAGAACCGATAATATGCGCTCCGAGGAGCTCTCCGTATTTTTCATCGAATATCAGCTTTACCATTCCCACGGTTTCACCGGTGGCCATGGCTTTGCCGAGTGGACGCAATGGAAACC
>CAYIBG010000077.1:0-8484 GCA_964361365.1 uncultured Ignavibacteriaceae bacterium
GCGTTTGCGGGGGCGATGGCGGTATGGAGTTTCCAGAACGTCTTTCTTCGAGGCAGCTAGTGAGAGAAACTCAAATCCAACGAACGATTTTACTTTTGTGAAAAAGAAACTGCAAAAGGTTGCGTCTGGGATGGTTTCTCTTGTTTTTTTCTCCACCGCTCATGCTCAGACGTCATATCTCACCCTTGTAAGATCGCCTGACGCTCGAGAAGTAGCCATGGGTGAATCCTATGTTGCAGGCCCGCTACAGTCGTTCTCGATTGAAAACAATCCGGCTGTTTTGGCGCAGCTGACTGGCATGACCGCATTCTATTCTTACCGAGATTTGAACTGGTTTGGCTCCTTTGGCGATTTCCAACTAAGCGGGGCTGGTGCGATGATCGAGAGTCCAATAGGAAACTTTGCGTTGCTTTATAAGAGGTTTACGCTCGGGGAAATCAACTATAGCTCCGGACTTGGGCCCGAGGTTTTGAGCACATTTAACCAAGTAGATCAAACTTACATTCTTGGTTATGGCTCAAGGATTACTGATGTCTTGGCGATTGGAGTCAACGCAAAACTTTTTTATCGTAAGGGGGATGTGCTGACAGGCTCCAGGGCGATCCCAACCAGCAAGAACAGCTACTTGTTCGATGTTGGTGTGCTATACGCGTTAGGGGGGATAACATCGGTTGTGCACGTGGTTGATCAATTGAACGTGGGTTTCTCGCTGCAGAATTTTGGGAGCGATTTCGAGACGGCTCTTCCGGATTTTTTCCCCAGTCAATATTTTGTCGGAAAACTCCCCCGTTTTGCGCGCTCAGGGTTTTCATATTCAATACAGTCGCACCCAGGAGAGTTATATAGCGAACTAGGCTTGCTCGTTACAGCAGAATACCGGCGTTATGTGAACCCGCAGGCGTACGAAAGCAACCGTGAGAATTTCTGGGGATTTGGAATGGAAATCAGCGCACTTCAAATTGCGGCAATTCGCCTGGGAGGAGTGATCCAGCCTTATTCGGACATCTTTGGAGACGAAGGCCAGGTTGCCGTGAGATATGGGCTTGGCATTAGACTTCCGGGAGCATTATTTGGTTTACCGCGCTCTTTGATGGCGACATTCGATTATTCTTTGGTTCCGTTAAACGGAAATATTTTTGGCGTGAGGAAGACGCTTCCGGTAATGCATATTCAACTGAAATACGATTTCACACAGGCAGACTGAAAAGAACATTGCTTAACTACATCTGGATATCGCTGATTGTCATCGGAATCCTGGCAGCCATCGGCAACGACATAAAGGACGAGACATCGAACACGTACCGCAACGGCGTTCCGTTAGAGGCCACGTTTGAAGTGCAGGCTGTTCCCTCCGGCTCTGCATCAACATGGAAAGGCGAGGTGGTTATACCGAAGGAACGATTCAATGAGTTTTACGGCGTGAAAACAGTAGAGGTAGACGTTCGTCAGCCAGTTGCCATCAATGTCGGTCCGTTGAATGAAGGCACATTCCTGCTTTCTGTCAGTGATGCGACGCCTTCGAGGTGGAAGGAAATGGCAAAATCCGCGAGCAGCAAAGACAAGCTCACCGGAAAAATCCAGAAGATTATTTTTGCCGAAGACAAGAAATCGGCTCGTGTTCAGCTCGTCTTCGAACCGATCCGGTTTGTCAAGATCAAAGCGGTGACACAAGCTGCGCTGGATTACGCCAATACTGCAGTGGAAATCTCTATTGGGTTGATCGGCATCATGGCTCTTTGGCTCGGAATTATGAAAATTGCAGAGGAAGCGGGACTTATAAGAGTTCTCACAAGAATGCTGACACCGCTCACCCGAATGCTGTTCCCCGATGTCCCGCCCGACCATCCGGCGGTTGGTGCAATGATCATGAACATGGCGGCAAACATGCTGGGGTTGAACAATGCGGCAACACCGATGGGTCTGAAGGCGATGGAAGAACTCAACAAAATAAGTCCCAAGGCCGGAACCGCAACGAACGCGATGGTTACGTTCTTGACGATCAACACGGGCGGGCTTGTGCTCATTCCGGCAACCGCGATTGCGGTGAGGGCGGCCGCGGGCTCTGTGAATCCCGGGATCATCATCGGCACTTCAATATTCGGCGCAGGATGTGCGACCGTTTTTGGAGTCGTTGCTGCAAGGCTTTTGCAAAGACTGCCGAAATACAAAAGAGAACTGACGGCGGAAAGCCCAGCACAACAGGAAGTCAGCCATGGGTGACCTGTTCCGTGCGTTGGTGAACCTTGTCTCGATTCTCACCATTCCGCTCATGATCCTCGTGTTTCTGAGTTGGGGTTTTGCAAAGAAGGTCAAGGTGTACGAAGTGTTTGTGGAGGGAGCGAAGGATGGGTTCAGCACGGCCGTAAGGATCATCCCGTACCTCGTGGCGATGTTGTTTGGCATCGCCATCTTCCGCGCCAGCGGCGCAATGGAAGTACTGACGTCGGTTCTTGCGCCCGTAACAAACCTGATCGGCATGCCAGCCGAAACGCTGCCGATGGCGCTGCTCCGGCCGTTGTCGGGGAGCGGGTCTCTCGGACTCATGACAGAACTGATGAAGACTCATGGCCCCGATTCTTTCATCGGGGTGCTTGTGTCAACCATGTACGGAAGTTCAGAAACAACATTTTATGTTCTTGCGGTCTATTTCGGCTCAGTCAATATCAAGAACACGCGCCACGCCGTTCCTGCGGGTCTCATCGCTGACCTGTTCGGGATGTTGGGCGCAGTTTTCATTTGCAGAATTTTGTTCAACGTGTAATCTCAAAGAATAATTCAGGAGGATTCAATGCATCGCAACAGAAGAAGAATCGTTTCAGCGTTGGCCCTGGCCACTGTTTTGACATGGGCGACCACACGAGCTCAGCAGATGCCTTCCGCGTCCATGCTGCAGAAGGACAAGCAGTCGGTTCCCGTTGGGTTCGGCGCAACTGTGATTGACGGTCAGCTTTTCTATCTCATCAACATTGCGCCTGAGCTTTCCTTTGGAAAACTGGGCGTGGGCTTGGATCTCAACTTGAGGTACAACCCCGAGACGAAGAAATTGAGGGCGCAGGATTTCGACGAGTTTTATGACTACGTGCGCATCATCCGATACGTGCGCTGGGCCCAGAAGGGTGACCCGTTTTATATTCGCCTGGGACGCCTGGACTATTCCCGGCTCGGTCATGGGTTCATCATGTATAATTACCGCAACAGCTCAAGCTACGACCTGAGGAGGCTGGGGCTGGAGTTGGACCTCGATTTTGAAAAATATGGATTTGAGAGTGTGTACAGCGATTTTGCCGGGAGAGGCGTCCTCGGTGCGCGCGGATATGTTCGCCCTTTGCAGTTTACGTCTGCTGCCGATATTCCGGTCATTGGTAACGTTGAAACGGGAATGACGTATGCGACCGACATTCACAGAGATGCGAATAGGTTGTTCACCGCTCCACAAACCAGCGAAGATAAGGGTTCCATGGGCGTCTTCGGGCTTGACCTTGGTTTGCCCCTCCTTTCATTGCCGATGATCAAATCGACTCTTTATTTTGACTACGCCAAAATCGTGGGTTATGGCAACGGTGCGGCGGCCGGCATTAGCTTTGATTTCAGCGGTATGGGCTTGTTCACTGCAGCCTTGAAGTATGAGCGCCGGTGGATGGGCGACCAGTTCTTGCCATCATACTTTAATGCCCTGTACGAGCGCGATCGAATCGTGAAGCAGGATTCCGTGCGATTTGTGAGCAAAGCAATGGAGTTGAATGCGGTCACGAAATCACAGGGGTATTACGGAGAGATTCTCGTGAGCATCCTCAATACCATCAATGTTGTCGGCGGATACCAGGCGCCCGTCGGAGTGCCGGGGAATAATGGAATTCTCCATTTGGAGCTGCAGACGGGAGATGCTCTCCCTCTTCTCGTGAGCGGTGGCTATGACAAGAAGAACATCGGCCCGGTGTTTACGCTCGACAACAATTCGGTGCTCTATGCTCAGATCGGCTACAAGCCATATCCTTTCCTTCTCGTTTCCATGCTGTATGAATGGACGTGGACGGAAGAGAAGGACGCGAGCGGAATTGTGATCGGCTTTAAGGAGCAAAAACGCATCGAGCCGAAGGTGAGTCTGGTGATCAATTTTTAGCAATCGAGACTTCCGAAGGATTACGAGTAAGACTTCCGAAGTCTCACCATGTGTTCCCTTCCAGACTTCGGAAGTCTAGTCTGACCTTCGGAAGTCCGAACGGACAGTCATTCCTGAAAAACCCTCTGCTAAAACAGGGGGTTTTTTATTTGAGGGTTCCACTCCGCTTGTTAATTGTTATGAAAGTACTTATGTTGAAAACGCTCAAAAAACACACATTTCTTACAAAATCTGTTAATTGTAAGAATAACATTTGTTAATTGTTTTCGCTTTGCCTCCTGAAATGGAACCTCGCTTCTTACATCATGATCTTCGTTTGGTTGAACCGCTTTTTGGAGATCCGCTCACCGACCTCATTATCGAATTGGATGGTCTTCGCACGAAACGCCTTAGCGGAACGACACATCCACGTATCTTCTTTCAACTAAAGCACATTTTTCACACGCTTGAGAGTATCGGTTCTGCCAGGATCGAGGGCAACCGGACAACTGTTGCCGAATACATTGAGACGAAATTGGAAGGAAAGCCTTCTTCATTACCGAGCATACGTGAAATCCAGAATTCGGAAAAGGCAATGGCATTTGTTGATGAAAACGTGAAGGATCACAAAACTGACCGCGCTTTCGTTAGCGAGTTACACAAAATAGTAGTTGACGGACTTGAGCCTCCTCCCAAAGGGGAAGGCGATTCTACTCCCGGGGTCTATAGCAAAGGCATCAGAAGAATATCAGGCTCAAGTCACCTCCCGCCGGATGCAATGCAGATTGAAAGATACATGAATGACTTATACGAATTCATAGACCGGAAAGTAACGCCGAAATACGATCTTCTGAAGACGGCTATAGCTCATCACAGATTTGTGTGGATACATCCATTCAGCAATGGCAACGGAAGAACCGTCCGAGTATTCACCTACGCGATGCTTGTCAAGCAAGGATTCCAGGTCGAACGAGGAAGGATTCTGAATCCAACTGCCGTGTTTTGCAGCGACAGGAATGTGTACAACGAGCATCTCACCCAAGCAGATCAAGGATCGCAAGAAGGAATACTCGCCTGGTGCCAATATGTGCTCCGGGGATTGAAAGCCGAGATTGAAAAAATAGAGAGACTTTTGAAACACGAATTCCTGAAAAGCAAAATACTGCTGCCGGCTTTGGATATATCATTTCAACGAAAGCTCGTAACCGATATTGAGCTCCAAATATTGAAGCGTGCAGTGGAAAAACAAGTTCTACGGGCGTCCGACATAAAGGACCTATTCCCCGGTAAACATCCAGTTGAAGTGTCCAGAAATATCAAACGCCTCGTCAATAACAAAATGCTGGTTCCCGAAACGCAGAATGCTCGAAAGTATGTCATACGTTTTGATAATAATTACCTTCTTCGAGGGATCATCAAAATGCTAGACGAGGAAGGATTTTTGCCATTGAAGGGTGAATCCACTTAGGATGCACGCTCCATGAAACTTGCCGACAACGAAATTCATGACATGAACAAGTTTCTTAGGCGGTCAAACCCGTAGATTCGCGCTTGATAAGCTGACGCTGCGGGTCTTCTATTGAAACAGTAAGCACACACACTATGCCTGCCAATCACACCGACATCGAAAAGAAGCTCTGGTCCGCAGCGGACGAGCTGCGTGCCAACTCCAAGCTAAAGTCCTCTGAGTATTCAGTACCTGTACTTGGATTGATCTTTCTCCGCTACGCCGACCACAAGTTTGCTCTGGCTGAAAAAGAGTTTGCTGGTAAATCCACAGGACGGAGAGCCATAAGCAAAACAGATTACTAGGCCAAAGGCGTTCTGTACCTTCCTGAGAAATCCCGCTTCTCGTGGCTGATTAACCGGCCTGAAGGCTCGGATATCGGCAAGGCAATCAATGATGCAATGCGGGCAATTGAAACGGAGAACGAAGAGCTGCGTGATGTGCTGCCCAAGAATTATCAGGGCTTCGAAAAGAGCACGTTGGTTGAATTGCTCAAAACCTTCAACTCCATCCCGATGGATATTGAAGGAGATGCGTTCGGGAAGATCTACGAATACTTCCTTGGCGAGTTTGCGATGACGGAAGGACAGAAGGGCGGCGAGTTTTTTACACCAACATCCATCGTGAAGCTGATTGTGGAAGTGATCGAGCCGTATCACGGACGCATCTACGACCCTGCATGCGGTTCGGGCGGTATGTTTGTGCAGAGCGCACGCTTTGTGCAGAACCACAAGAAGCGTCCGAGCGACGAGATCTCGGTGTTCGGCGAAGAGCGTGTTGCTGAAACGGTGCGGCTCTGCAAAATGAACCTTGCCGTGCACGGACTTTCCGGCGACGTGAAGGAAGGCAATACCTACTACGACGATGTGCACAAGGGCGTTGGCAAGTTCGATTTCGTGATGGCAAACCCGCCGTTCAATGTGGACCGTGTGGACAAGGAACGCATCATGGACGATCCCCGTTTCCCGTTCGGCATGCCAAAGACGGACAACGCCAACTACCTTTGGATACAGCTTTTCTATAGTTCGCTCAGTGAGAAAGGACGTGCCGGGTTCGTAATGGCAAACTCTGCCGCCGATGCTCGTGCCTCCGAGCTGGAGATTCGCAAACAGCTTATGCTTCTATGACCAACAAGCTGTTGCAAGAACTCGCTCTGGCAAGGGACGGGGTTGCGATCTTAAGTGCGTCTAGCGCCAGCGAGTTTTCTCAGGAAGGCAAGACGTGGGGTGGCCATGGTGTCTTTACCTATCATCTTGTAAATGGCCTGCAAGGAGCCGCCGACACAAATAGCGATGGAATGGTCACCATCAGGGAGATTTATGAGTTTGTTTACCGGAAGGTTGCCGATGATACCGGCGCTCGACAACATCCGGACTTGCAAGGCAGGTTTGACAATAATCTGCCACTTAGTATTGTAAAATGACTTTGCTGTATGAATGGACGTGGACGGAAGAGAAGGACCCAAACGGAAACGTGATCGGCTTTAAGGAGCAAAAACGCATCGAGCCGAAAGTGAGTCTGGTGATCAATTTCTAACAATTGAGACTTCCGAAGGATTACGAGTAAGACTTCCGAAGTCTCACCATGTTTTCCCTTCCAGACTTCGGAAGTCTAGTCTGACCTTCGGAAGTCCGAACGGACAGTCATTCCTGAAAAACCCTCCGCTAAAACAGGGGGTTTCTTATTGCATTTCGAAGCAGGTGTATCTATATTAACCGCGATTTCGAATGCAATTCCCCGTCTGACATCTCACCAATGTCTTTCCTCAACAAGCTCATCGTTTCCGCACTCCCAATCGTTCCAAAAGCTCTTGTAGGCCAGTTTTCACGAAGGTACATCGCCGGCGTCACACTCCAGGATGCCGTCCGCGTGATTCGTGATTTGAATGGAAAACGGTTGATGGCCACCATGGACCTCCTCGGCGAGGATATCCATGAGGAAAGCCAGGCGGCAGGGATGAAATCATCCTTGATTCAGATGTTCGAGACCATCAAGCGCAGCAATCTTGATTCGAACGTATCTGTGAAGCTCAGCCAATTGGGCCTTCGAATTGACAAGAACGTGTGTTTTGAAAATGTCCGCTCGATCGTCGAGGAAGCCCGAAAACTCGGGAATTTCGTGCGCATCGATATGGAGGATTCGACCACCACGAACGACACGATTGAAATATACAAGCGTTTGCGCGAGCGGGGGTTTGAGAACGTAGGGATTGTCATCCAGGCGTATCTCAAAAGGAGTGATGCCGACATCCGGGCCCTGGTGAAGCTCAAAGCCAATTTCAGGATCTGTAAAGGCATTTATATCGAGTCATCCGATATAGCGTACCAAGACCGCGATGACATTCGCCGAAACTTTGTTCTCTTGGTCCGGACGATCATCGAAAACGGGTGTTATGTGGGGATCGCGACGCATGATGAGTATCTTGTCGAAAAATCTTACGATTTGATTCAGCGGAATTCCCTCGACCGGTCACGCTATGAATTCCAGATGCTGCTTGGAGTCCGTGAAGCACTCAGAGATAAAATCCTCTCCGACGGCCACCGCCTTCGAGTGTATGTTCCGTACGGGGAGCAATGGTACGCGTATTCCATGCGGAGGTTGAAGGAAAATCCACAAATCGCGGGTTACATCATGAAGGCTTTGTTTTCTCCTAACGGCAACTGACCATTCCCCTAACTCCCAACCAAAATCTCAAAGGAGCACGATATGGCTGAAACATCCCCCAAGCAGTTCCAACCATATATACCGGATTCACAGATTGTTCCCGAGTTTACTGTAAAAGCCATAATTTTGGGTGCAATGTTCGGTCTCATCTTCGGTGCTTCAACGGTATATCTTGCGCTGAGGGCGGGGTTGACTGTATCAGCGTCGATCCCGA
>CAYIBG010000078.1:0-8472 GCA_964361365.1 uncultured Ignavibacteriaceae bacterium
GGATCGTAGAAGTAACAAGCCCGTTGCACAGCGCGCAGACCCCGTCATACAATAACACTGCACTGCCTGCGCTTCTTCCCGCGTTCTCCACTTGACATCACCGCAACTTTTGAATACCTTTATCGTAAAGATACGATAAAGCCATGCCCGCAACCAAACGAGACCTGTTCAAACCAAAGGATATCAAACTTGCTGCACTTGCGAGGGCCCTTTCGCACCCGGCGCGCATCGCCATTCTCAGGACTTTGGCAAAAAAGAACGAATGTATATGCGGAGAAATCGTCGAAGTGATACCGCTGGCTCAAGCGACCGTTTCGCAACATTTGAAGGAACTGAAAAGTGTCGGATTAATCAAGGGGGAGGTCGACGGTCCGCGGTCATGTTATTGCATCAACACCGACGTGCTGAAGGAATCATCCGGCGTGCTGGTGGAATTGTTTTCGAGCCTGGAAAAAGGGTGTGAAGCAGGCAAATGCTGAAGGCCTTACAATCTCAGAAACGCTCATTAGAAAGGACATGAACATGGAACAACAAGCCGAAACTCTGAAATCGATCGTACGGGACAAATACACAGAGATTGCGCAAGAAGCAAAGCCCGGCGAAGGGTGTGGCTGTGGATGCGGTTGCAACACAGAATACACCATCGATATGGCGGGTGATTACACGAAGCTCGAAGGTTACAATCCGGATGCCGACCTGGGCCTGGGCTGCGGCATTCCGACCGAACATGCAGGAATCCGTGAGGGCGATACCGTGCTCGACCTCGGTTCCGGAGCCGGCAACGACGTGTTCGTAGCCAGGAGACTCGTCGGCGAAAAAGGAAAAGTCATTGGCGTGGACATGACGCAAGCCATGATCGAACGTGCGGAGGAGAACAAGAAGAAACTCGGCTACACGAACGTCGATTTTCGGTTCGGCGAAATAGAAAACATCCCTGTCGAATCTGGAACCGTTGACGTTGTGGTGAGCAACTGCGTGTTGAACCTTGTTCCGAATAAAGAAAAGGCTTTCGCAGAGGTTTTTCGTGTGTTGAAGAAAGGCGGGCGGTTCAGCATTTCAGATATTGTCACTCGAGGAAGCCTTCCCAAAGCAATTCTCTCTGTCGCCGAGCTGTATGCAGGGTGCGTCTCCGGAGCGATTACGAAGGAAAACTATCGCTCGATTGTGGAGGAAGCAGGATTTTCCGGTGTGAAGGTTGTGAAAGAAAAAGAAATTGCCATTCCCGACGGCCTATTCCTCAAGCATATGTCTAGGTCAGAGCTCCGGTCTTACAAGAGTTCCGGCGGAATCCTGAGCATTACGGTTGTCGGAGAAAAGGGGTAAACATAAGAAAAATTGTCATTGCGAGGAGCGCATCCTGAGCGCAGCGAAGCGGAGTCGAAGGACAGCGACGAAGCAAACTCACCATGACAAACCTATTACACTTTGTGAGATTGCTTCGCACAAAACGCTCGCAATGACAGTCTTTCATGGAGGGGCGAATCGCAACATGAACATGTGCATCCGTAGGGGCGTTCAATTGAACGCCCCTACCCCGGGCGATTTGCCCGTCAATTTTATGGTCGCCTTACAAAGACAAAAAAACTGAGACGCCGTGAAAAAACCAACAATCTTATTTCGCCCAGCCGTCAATAGCGATCTCGGCAATATCCATCAGCTGCTGAAAGACTCAAACCTGCCCTTCGAAGATGTCGCGGAACACCTTCAGCATTTTGTGATTGCTGAAGAGGGTCTAAATATCATTGGCGCGGCAGGTTGGAAATTTATGGGAAAGCCGTCACACTTCTTAAAGGTTTACCTCTGCAAACGCCCTCACGGGAAACGAGCCCATTCCTTTGACTTTCACGGGCACAGCAGAAAACCGGAAACCTCGCTCCGGGAGTTTATCCAGGTTACACAGATGTTCAGCGATGGGTATCTCATTGCCGAGCAAAATCGTGTGGGCAGGCCTGGTTCCGTCCGCAGTGTCGTCAATGTTCAACGAGTCGATGCCCACAAGTTTCACCTTTGCATCGGCGAGATACTGAGCCGCCCTGCGCGTCAGGAAGGGATGGTTTTCGAAATACTGATCAGTACGCCAGTGCTTATCCCACCCGGAATGAACCAGAATCGCCTTCCCGTCCAGAGCAAGCCCTCGAAAATATTCGAAGTCAATCGAGCGTTTCGTCGAATCCACCCGCACAACGATCGCATCTAGGTTTGCCAGCGATTCGAGCGGCAGTTCACTCAGGTCTTTCCCCTCCACATACCGGTGAAACGGCGCATCGACATACGTGCCTGTGTTTGCCACCATCTCGATCTTCCCGATCTGAAACTCTGTTCCTTCAATGTAACGTCTTCTCGATTCTTCCCGAGACCAGAAATCGCAGATGGCCGGGGCGGGGAGTCCTTTGTACGTGATCATTCCATCTTCAACAGTATGGCTGAGATCAACGAGACGTATCATATAAGGATCATCTTCTTTAAGTACGGCCAGAGACTCAAACTAAGAACTCGTTCTGGATTCCCGCTTAAGACGTGCGGGAATGACAAGAAAAGGTGGAAGGGGAAAAAAAGCACAAGTCCCCTCTGCAGCGGTAGATTTTCTGTGAAGGGGAGAGGGGGATACACTTCTTGTTTTTTCCCACAAGCGTGTGGGTTCTAAGGTGAACGCGGCGTTAGACCCGACGTAAGATAGCGATGGTAACGTCGTCCGTGGCTCTGGCCTCCCCGATGAACCTGTCCAGCTCTTTGATGATGGTTTCACCAATCTGGTCGGTCGAGAGGTTGGTCAGCTTGGGCAGTAGGTCGAACAAACGATTCTCCCCAAAAAACTCGCCCGCGGCATTCTGGGCGTCCGTAATTCCATCCGAGTACGCAAGCAGCAGCTCGTTATGCTGGATTTTCAAAGACTTCTCGTCAAACGTTGCAACGGGGACCAATCCGAGCGCGACGCCGCCTTTGTCGAACTTCTTGATCTCTTGTCCTTTCAAAAGTACCGGCGGTAAGTGGCCCGCATTGATGAATCGAAGAGAGCCGTTTTCCTCGAACTCGAAATACAGGAGCGAGGCAAAAAGTGTGGGGAGGCTGTCCCGGTTGAAAATCTCGTTCAGTTTTGCACCGAGCAAGGGCAACGAAGTGAAATCCGGGGCGATTGCCCGCATCGTGGCCTGAAGTTTTGCCGTGAGTAAGGCGGCGCGGAGTCCCTTTCCGGCAACGTCGCCGACTGCAACGGCGAACCTCTTGGGCGATATTCTGATGAAATCCACGAGGTCGCCTCCCACCTCATTGGCTGAACGCGTGAATAACCAGATTCTCCATCCGGGGACGTCCGGGCTTTGGGGAGGCATCAAAGCCTGCTGCACGGCTTGACCCGCTTCCAGTTCCTCGTGGGCAAGCAGCTTGTCCTTGAGCTCAAGCATCAAGACGAATAACAAGAGGATGCCTGAGAGCGGGCCAAAATTGAAGTTGACCCGAAAACCGGAACTCGTGACGTTGAAATTATCCTGCATAAGAAACAGAAAAAGGGACAAAGCCACAAGGAATCTGCGGGCGGGCGTGAGTTTGAGAAAAAGAGTTTTGAGAAACCACCAGGACATGTAGAGCCATCGCTTAAAGCGGCCGATCTCGCGCAGTTTCATCCGGCGCTCTTCGTTCAGCATGAATTCCTTCAGGTCGCGGAAATCGCGCTCGATCGTTTGCTTTAAGTCGCCGCGACGAAAGTCGTCGACAAACATTTTGTGCAGCTTGGGTTCCTCGTTTGGGTTGGTCATTTCCTGGGCAGCACTGCCGACATGATTATACGGAATCGCTGAAAGAAAGTTGAGTTTCGGGCAATGAGAGTCCGATTAAGCTGCTCTTCGCGCCGCCGTCCGCACCTTCAACGCGGAGAACATTTTTCTACCGGAGTGTGCTACTTCATGCACCGCTGCATAGAAAGCGTCCTGGTTCAGCCGGGAGGGCTCCCGGAATCCGCTGATCTTGCGAATAAACTGCAGTGCTGCATCGCGCAACTCTGTGTCGGTCGGTCGCTGTTTTCCTGGTCGGCGGAGTTTTTTGATGTTGCGACACATTACTGAATCTCCTTTCGAACGTTGAAAATCCTCGGGAACAACAACCCGTTCCCCACAGCCACAAACGGAAACACAAGCAGCGCATCCAGAATATTCCACAGATAGAAATCCTTCGGATGCGAATAGTGGTTCATGTATATGGCGCTGATACTGGCGAACAGAACCCAGAAAATCCCGTACACCTTGAGGCTCTTCACAATGTGGTTCCCGTTGAACACCGGATGGAGATAGTAATACACCCAGGTGATTGTGAGCCACAACATGAAATTATAGAAATAAGAAGTGGTCCAGTCGAACGTCGTGAAGTTCATGTTGAAATACGAAGGACTTCGTTCCATCGCTCCGAACAAGGGCCCCAACACCGAACCTTCTATCGGCAGGTAGGCGTACGCATACCTCAACAGGTTCAGAATGATGACAAGTGTAAGGAACTTCACGAAAGTCACAAGGGAGGCCATGGGGAGATTTCTTTTGTGGTGAGAATAAAAGTAGCAATGGGTGCGGCGAAAAGCAATTCTGAAATCTAATCTCTACATTACGCCCGCCATGCGAATCACCGCATTTACAGACATCCACGGCTCATATGCAAGGGTTCAGGAAATTCTGGCGAAAGAGAAAACCGTCGACGCGGTCATCCTTGGAGGTGATCTGACCACTGTGGGAACTCCGAAAGAAGCCGTGGAAGCCATCAGGTTAATTCAATCGCATGGGAAACCACTCTTCGTTGTGGCTGGCAACATGGACCTGCCTGAACTCGACGAAACGTTCGATAAACTCCAGATTTCCATCAACGCCAAGGGACGAACCCTGAATGAAGCGGGGTTCTTCGGAGTGTCCGGCTCCCCGTTTACGCCGATGCATACGCCGTACGAAATCCCGGAGGAAGAAATCAAAAAGCGCGCTGAGTCGGGCTGGCTGGAGGTTCAATCTGCGCGTTGGAAGATCTTCGTTCCCCACGCGCCGCCTCGCGATACAAAGGTGGACCGCATTCACGCCGGCATGCATGTCGGAAGCACGGCGGTCCGGGCGTTCATAGAGAAATATCAGCCGGATGTGTGCGTGTGCGGACACATCCATGAAGCTCGGGGGACGGACATCATCGGGAAAACCCAAATTGTCAATTGCGGACCGGCGGGGAAAGGCTACTATGCCGTCATCGAACTCGGCGAAAAAATCAAGGTGGAGAACCGGGGGTGAAAAAAATCCAACTTGTCCTCTTCGACCTTGGCAACGTGTTGGTGCGTTTCACGCCTGAATCGTTCTGGAAGGAACTGAAGCTTGGGCAAAACCAAAGAGCCCTCTTCGTCAAAGGGGTGAAGGAGGCAGCCGACCGGTTCGAATGCGGGAAAATAAATACCAGCAGGTTCTTTGACGATCTTGAACAAGTGTTCGGGGGACAATTCCGCAGGGAGCACATCAGGCGCGCAGTTTCCTCGGTCTTGACTGACCCGATTGCGGAGATGGAGCCACTCGTGGCGCGAGTGACACAGCGTTGCGAAACAGCCCTTGTGAGCAACACCAACGAATTCCATTACCGATACTGCATGGACACTGTTCCCGCCTTGAAAATGCTCCCGAAACATTATCTTTCCTATAAACTCGGCGTGATGAAACCCGACCGCTCATTTTATGAAAAAGTTCTGCGGGACGCCGACATACAGCCCGAGGCTGCTCTTTTTATCGATGATGTTGCCGATAACGTGGAAGGGGCTCGAAGCGTTGGAATGAAGTTTATTCTCTTTAAAAGTGCATCGTCGCTCGAGGATGCGTTGCGACAACACGATGTGCTCTAAACAAATGAATCTTGGGTAACTCTTTCGCGACTCAATCTTGTTCGGGGGGACTTAGTTCGCCGTAATCGTCCAATCACAAGCTTTCCCCGCCATCGAAACGACCTTCTCCATCCGAGAAACCGCCTTTATACCAGCTTTTTCACTCCTATTCCAGGCCGATCACTAAGCACACATCGGCCATCGACAACTTTCATCCCGTCGAATACATCGTTCTTGATAAGCAAAGCTCCATCCAGGTCTGCCCAGTCCACCATCGGCGAAAGATGCGATGCTGCGGAAATAGCACAGGATGTTTCCGTCATACACCCGAGCATGATCTTCAGCCCGAGTGCCCGCGCCAAGAGCACCATTTTGTGAGCCTCACGCATTCCGGTTGATTTCATCAATTTGATCACCACGCCGCTGTACGCACCCTGGATTTTTTTCATGTCCAAAAGCCGCTGAAAAGCTTCGTCTGCGAGAATGGGCAAAGGGCTGCGCTCAGTGAGCCAGGCGATATCGTCGTGCTGCTCTTTCGGAAGCGGCTGCTCGATATATTTCACGTTCTTTTCTTTAAGCCAGTGCGCCATTTCGAGCGCGTAATTCTTGTCCTTCCAGCCCTGGTTCGGGTCGGCGGTAAAAGGCACATCTGTCATTGAACGAATAGTCTCGATCATTTCCCGATCGCTCTCCTTGCTCTTTCCGAGCTTCACTTTGAGGGTCTTAAACCCTTCGGCCTCTTTGACTTTTTGGCGAACAACCTCCGGAGTGTCAATCGCTATCGTGAAAGTCGTGACTGGGGCCTTGCTCTTATCGAAGCCCCAAATCTGATACCAGGGTTGGCCCAGTAACTTGCCGATGAGGTCGTGGAGGGCGATATCGACTGAAGCCTTGGCGGCGGGGTTTCCCGGTGCGATACCGTCAATGTCGGTCAAAATAGTCTCAAGCTCGAACGGGTTTTCGTATTTGCTCAAGTCAACCTTGGAAAGAAACTTTGTTGCCGACTCATGTGATTCTCCAAGATAAGGAGGCATCGAGGCTTCGCCGTAGCCGGTTACACCATTGTACTCGATTTCCGTCAACATCGCAGGAGTGGTTGTCCGAGACATGACAGAAAGCGTAAACACGTGCTTGAGTTCAATGGTGAAAGGCCGATATGAGAATTTCATCGTTCCTGCTCTAAAATCCGGAGGGATGTTTTTCGCAAGAGCTTCGTAAGGGAAAAAGGAGGCCGCAGCTGCAACGGCACTTGATTGGAGGAAATTACGTCGTGATGATTCCATGGAGATCCTTGGGCAAAGGTGTAGGTATGTGATGCAGACGCAACAAACTATGCAAAGGACAGGATAAATTCAATTATTCTTTTTAGATTGACCTTCCGAAGGTTCGCTGTGAGACTTCCGAAGTCTGCGAGAGAATGCTTGGGTAGACTTCGGAAGTCTAAGCCGAAGCCTCGGAGGATTCACAAGATGAAAGGCGACAAATGAAAACAACTCTTGGATTCATCGGACTCGGCCTCATGGGCACTCCAATGGCCAGACGCTTCCTGCAGTCGGGCTACCCACTTGCGGTGTTCAATCGCACCAAAGACAAAGCAACGCAGTTACTTGCCGATGGCGCAACATGGTTTGAATCGCCGACCCTGGTGGCTCAGCATTCGGATGTGGTATTTACGATGCTCTCGAATTCTGAATCCCTGGAAGCGATAGCTTTACAATCAAACGGGATTCTGAACGGTCTGTTCAGCGGTGGGGTTCATGTCGATTCAAGCACCGTCTCCCCGGAAACCACTTCAAAGCTCGCGAAGGAATACACCTCGAAAGGAGCTTTTTTTGTGCATGCTCCCGTGCTAGGTAGCATTCCTCAGGCTACCGACGGGTCTTTGCTTCTTTTTGTCGGAGGGGATGAGAGAGCGTTCCGTCAAGCCGAACCGGCATTGAAATGCCTTGGCTCAAAAATCTGGCGTTTTGAAAAAGTCGAACAAGCCACGACCACGAAACTCTTGTGCAACTTCTTCATTGCGACGATGATTTCCGGACTTTGCCAGGCGCTTGTCATGGCCAAAAAAGGCGGCGTGCGACCAAGCGTTCTCCTCGAGATTATTGGCGCATCCGCACTCAACGCCCCGATGTACCAGACAAAAGGAGCTTCGATCATCGAGCGCAACTTCAAGCCAAGGTTTTTTCTTGAGTACATGCTTAAGGATGTCAACCTTTTGATTGATGCCGCACAAAGTCTTGGCGTCTCAATGCCATCGGGCGAAATTGCCCAAGCTTTGTTTTCGGAGGCCATGGGGCTTGGGTTGGCCAAAGAAGACTATTCTACGGTGGTTCGAGTTCTGGAGCGAAATGCTCAAGTAGAGGTGAATTAGTCTACACCTGATGCACAAAAGCACCCATTTTGTGGGGAATTCCACGTTCCTCAGTTCTTTTTTCCTCTGATCGGTCTCTCAATCTCTCGAGTTTCCTAAGGAATTCAATACTTTTCGCTTGACTTTCAAAAGCATTTCCGTAACTTTCATATTCGTGTGTGGAAAAGTGGGGAATTTGGGTGAATTCAAAAAGTTGTTGTTTTAATTGGAGTTAGCTCAGCATTAACCGACTCAATGTCCTCGTTCAAAGGCCGGTTTACATACGCTGTTGACGATA
>CAYIBG010000079.1:0-1200 GCA_964361365.1 uncultured Ignavibacteriaceae bacterium
ATTCCCACGGTTTCACCGGTGGCCATGGCTTTGCCGAGTGGACGCAATGGAAACCTACCGATTTTGAGCTTGTAACCTGCTGCGAGGGCCGCGTCTTCTGTCACCCCGACACTTGCGACCTGCGGCTGGCAGTAGGTGCAACTCGGAACATTGTTGCGGTCGATGCCGTGCTTTGCTTTCCCTGCAATATGTTCAGCCGCCACAACGCCTTCGTGCGAGGCGACATGTGCAAGAAGGGGCGGGCCGGAGACATCACCAATGGCATAAACTGAATCCACACTCGTTTTCCCAAACTGGTCAACTTTGATGAATCCACGATCAACCTTGACTCCCAGTGCTTCCAATCCGAGGTTTTCGGAGTTTCCCTGAACGCCAACAGACATCAACACAACGTCCCCTTTAAGCTCGACTTTTCCTTCTTTCGTTGCAACGCTCACGGTGACTTCTTTTCCCACGTTCAAACCCTCAACTTTCGCATTCGTGAGAATTTCAATACCCGATTTCTTCAAACTTGAATCGAGAATTTTGGTAATTTCCTTGTCTTCCAGGGGAAGGATGGAAGGCAGCATTTCCACAACTGTCACTTTCGTGCCGAGCGCATTGTAAAAATACGCAAACTCGACTCCAATCGCGCCGCCGCCAATGATGACCATCGATTTGGGTTGCTCGGGCAGAACCATCGCTTCGCTGCTGGAAATGACCTTTTTTCCGTCAATTGCCACACCCGGAATACTGCGAGGCCGCCCGCCGGTGGCGAAAATGGTGTATTTCGTCTTGACGGTTTCGACAACCTTGCCACCGCTGCTTATTTCTATTGAATTCTTGCCGGTCAATTTGGCAGCACCTGAGATCACCTGAATATTATTCTTCTTCATCAAGTACTCAACGCCTTTCGACTGCCTGTCTGCGATATCCCGGCTCCGTTTGATGATCTTCGAAAAATCAAACGTCACATCTTTCACGGAAATCCCAAATTCCTCTGCCTTTTTGAAGGAACTGTAAAGCTCTGCGCTCTTAAGAAGAGCCTTTGAAGGGATACAGCCCCAGTTCAGGCACACTCCGCCAAGCTTGTCACGCTCGACGAGTCCCACCTTGAAACCAAGTTGAGCCGCCCTGATAGCAGCCACATATCCACCGGGACCCGCTCCTACTACGGTGACGTCAAGTTGTCGTTCTGGCATCGATTTCCTTTCAAGCAGA
>CAYIBG010000079.1:1300-8461 GCA_964361365.1 uncultured Ignavibacteriaceae bacterium
TTGATTCTTGTGCACTTTTCCGTTAAGTTTGAAACAAAAAAAATTGACGGGATGGCCGATTCTGAACAGCGGGTTGTGGTTTCTAATCGAAGAGCTCGTCATGAATACGAAATTCTCGAAACGGTCGAAGCTGGAATTGCACTCAAAGGAACAGAAGTCAAATCTCTCCGCAGCGGTAATGCCAACCTCCAGGACGGATACGCCGTGATCAAGAAGGGCGAAGTCTGGCTGCTCGGAATGCACATCAGCCCATATGAGCAGGGGAATATCAACAACCACGAACCGAAACGCGACCGGCGCCTCTTGCTTCAAAAAAAACAAATCCGGAAACTTTTTGGGCGCGTTGCCGAAAAAGGCCTGACGCTCGTACCCCTTTCCGTGTATTTCAAGGGACCGTACGCAAAAATCGAACTTGCGCTGGCTCGCGGCAAGAAAACCTTTGACAAGAGAGAAGCGGTCGCGAAACGCGACGCACAGCGGGAAGTTGCCAAGCGACTCAAAAGGAGTTCTTCATAAGAATTGTTCCCTCCACTTAACGAACAGATGGACGTCATCAAGCGGGGCGTTTCGGAGATCATTCCGGAAGGTGAGCTCGCCAAGAAGGTTGAAAAGTCCATCAAGTCGAAAAAACCCCTCAATGTGAAACTCGGATGCGACCCGAGCAGGCCCGACCTCCATCTGGGGCATTCTGTCGTTCTCCGCAAACTTCGTCAGTTTCAGGATTTGGGACACCAGGCCATTCTCATTATCGGAGATTTTACGGGAATGATCGGCGACCCCTCAGGGCGAAGCAAAACGCGGCCCTCGCTCACGCTTGAAGAAACAAGGCGCAACGGTCAAACCTATTTTGAGCAAGCCACCAGGATTCTCTCCGCGCAACGGATCTCGATGTTTTACAACTCAGAGTGGCTGGGAAAAATGACGTTCGGCGATGTCGTCCTGCTGGCCTCAAAATACACGGTTGCCCGCATGCTCGAACGGGACGACTTCACTCAACGCTATAAAGCCGGGGAACCCATCAGCGTGCATGAATTGCTCTACCCTCTCGCCCAAGCCATGGACTCCGTGGCAATCAAGGCGGACATCGAGCTCGGCGGCACCGATCAGAAATTCAATCTCCTCGTGGGAAGAGAAATTCAGCGCGAATACGGCCTCGAACCACAGATCACGCTTACGATGCCGATTCTTCCGGGAACCGACGGTGTGGAAAAAATGAGCAAGTCGCTCGATAACTACATCGGAATCAACGAGCCCGCGCGGGAGATTTACGGGAAATCCATGCGAATTCCCGATCCCTTGATTTACACGTATTTTGAGCTTACAACGGACGTTTCAAACAAGGACCTCAAGGAAATCAAGAAACAGCTTGAGAGTAAAGTCGCCAATCCCCGTGATCTCAAACGGAGGCTCGCCAGGTCGCTCGTGACTCTGTATCACAATTCCGAAACGGCCCAAACGGCGGAAGAAGAGTTCGACAGGATTTTCGTGGCGAAAACACTGCCCGACGAGGTCGAGGAGTTCAAGATCAAGCCGGGGAACGGCGTTTCCAGCATCGCGCTCCTCTTAACAGCAACGCAACTTGCAACCTCAAAAAGTGAAGCCCGAAGGCTCGTGAAGCAGGGGGGTGTTTCCATCGACGGAGAAAGAATCAGTGACGTCAACGCCCCGATTCCAAGAAAAAAGGAGTTCGTCCTCAAGGTCGGAAAACGGCGTTTCTTGAAAGTGCTTCAACCCTGAAACCAGAATTCACTGAGCAACTCACTTTAAAGCGGAGATGAGAAATTGTTCGTTCCAGCAAAAATGTTCTTCACAAAAGGCGTAGGACGGCATAAGGATTATCTGCAGTCGTTCGAGCTGGCGTTGCGCGACGCAGGGATCGAAAAATGCAACATCGTAACAGTGTCGAGCATTTACCCGCCGGGTTGCAAACGGATTCCCAAGGACGAAGGCTTGAAATTGCTGCAGCCCGGGGCCATTACGTTTTGCGTCATGGCCAGGAACGCCACGAACGAGCCAAACCGCCTCATAGCCGCTTCCATCGGAGTCGCCCAACCCGCCGACGACACGCAATACGGGTACCTGTCCGAACACCATCCGTTCGGCGAAACGGACGAGCGGGCAGGCGAATACGCCGAAGACCTCGCCGCCACGATGCTGGCCACCACCCTCGGCGTTCAGTTTGACCCGAACACGGCCTGGGACGAAAGGGAAAAGATGTTCAAGATGTCCGGGAAGATCGTGCGGACGTTCAACGTTACACAGTCTGCGGAGGGAGACAAGAACGGGCTCTGGACAACAGTGATTGCTTCTGCGGTATTGTTTCCCTAGGGGGAATTGCGGGCAAGCAACAACTACTTTACTTCCCTTCGATCACGAGGACAAACTCGCCTTTTCGCTCGTTCTTCAGGAATTGTTGGTAGAGCTGCGGGGCTGTCCCTCGAAAAACTTCCTCAGTAGGCAGCGTGAGGTCAAACGCAACGCAAATTCTTCTCGATTCGCCAAACACGTCGGCGACATCGCGAACGAGTTGAACCAGCCGGTAAGGCGTTTCCATAACCACAATGGTTCTCGGTTCTTTCTTGAGCTGCTGCAGTTCCGTGATGCGTCGGTTCTTTTTTGGCGAGAGAAACCCGCAAAACGCAAAACGGTTAATGGGGAATCCCGAGACGATGAGCGCAGGGAGCAGCGAAGATGCGCCGGGGATGGGTACAATCTTGATCTGAGCGTCAATCGCCTTTTGCACCAACAGCTGGCCTGGGTCAGAGAACACCGGTGTGCCCGCATCGGACATCAACGCTACCGTCTTTCCCTGCTTCAAGCTTTCAAGGATCACATGCGTGGCAGCTTGTTCGTTGTGCTCGTTCAAGCTCTCCACGGGCTTCTCGATCGCGAAATGCCTGAGAAGCCTTTCTCCTTCCTTCCGTTCTTCAAACACAACGAGGTCGACCTCTTTGAGAACCCGGATTGCCCGAAACGTCATGTCCTCCAGATTGCCGATAGGAGTCGCAACAAGATAGAGAGTTCCTGGCATCAACTAGATGGGAACAGAGGATTCTGACTCTGGAGGCGGGAATCCACGTTTTCGCCGTTCCCATTCCCTGATAAACAAGATGACGAGTGCGGTCACAGGAACAGCGATCAGCAGCCCGATAAATCCCAGGAACTGGAAGAACACAAGGATCGAGAGGATTATGAGAAGTGGATGCAAACCGACTTTGCTGCCGACAATGCGCGGCGAGAGGAACACTATTTCCACCATATGGAGGAGCCCGATTGTGCCGAAGGCAAACAACACTTTTGGCAAGACGGGGGGTTCGCTGAAGGTCGCCACAACGCCGGAGAGTATCATGATAATAATCAACCCGAAATACGGCACAAGGTCCAGGACTGCTGCCAGCAAGCCGAGGAGAAGCGCATACTTGATGTCAAATATTGAGAATGAGAGAGCGATGACGATGCCTTGCAGGAAGGCCACAGTAAGCGCTCCCCGCAAGTAGCGGCCAATCAATTGGTCGGCCTGTTTAAGATATTCCACAACCCGCTCGCGACGCTGCCTCGGAAACAACATCTGAAACCTGTAATTGATCTTCGGGAAATCCGAGAGAATGTAGAATGCGAGGAAAGGAACAAGAATGACATAAAAAACCTGTGTCACGACGCCGGAAATGCTGCTCACGAAAACAAGGACCGCATCGAGGAGATTCTTCAAAATATCCTCTATTTTGGGAGTCAGGCTTGTGGTGAGCACCGACCGAACCTGCTGGGCGGAGATTCCATACCGTTCCAGGGAATTCAAGAGATTGCTTCCAGCGATATAGTTGCGGGCATCGGTCACCAGTTTGGACGTTGCATCGAGAACCCCTTCAAATTGCGTGACGGCGACGGGAAGAATAAAGAACAGGACCAGCGCAATTCCGCCTAGGAGCAGCAAGATGAGAACCAGTGAACTCACCCACCTGGGGACTTTCTTTTTTTCCAGTGCATCGACAATCGGGTCAAGGATGTATGCAAAAACCATCGCCACGATGAAAGGTGCAAGGATTCCCACTATTTCGTGGAGAAGCCAGAGAGAAAACAGGATGATGCTCAGCCACATCACGTTCTTTGCAAGCGCGTAACGGCGGAGAGGAAACAACAGAAAAATAATCGCACCAAGCACCAGGAATGGCGAGAGAATCGATTGAATGGTGTAAAAAAGAACCAACAACAGTAGGACCCCACCCACAAGCAGCACGACTTCGATGCGTCCAAGTGACTGAAAAACTGAATTCAAGTTCTCCTGCTCGGCAGGAACAACGGGTCTCTTGCGTCTATTTGGCATTTTGAGGACCTCTCGTTGAGACAACTCCGGTATGTCCAAACCCGCCTTCTCCCCGCGTGGTTTCATTCACCGATGCCACCTCATCCCACTCGATCCGTTCGTATTTGCTGATGATCAACTGGGCAATACGGTCTCCCGCACGCACAGTAAATGCCTCAGAACCGAAATTTGTCAGAATGACTTTGACCTCACCCCGATAGTCAGAATCAATGGTGCCGGGGGCATTTAAAATTCCGACTCTATGTTTGAAAGCCAATCCGCTGCGCGGTCGTACCTGGGCTTCATATCCCTGGGGGAGCTCCATCCGGAATCCGGAAGGGACAAGAACTGTCTCGCCAGGCCGTATGAGGACGTCGCTTTCCACGGCTGCACAAATATCCATCCCAGCCGATCCTCCCGTTGCATAATGCGGGAGCGGCACATTCGATTGTTCATTCACTCGCGATATTCTGACCTTGAGAGGATACATGGTTGCAAACGTGCGGCAAAATATACCGAAGTGTGAAGGGAAAATCAACGAAGGGAAGATTGAAAAACAGGACTTTTTTGCTTAGATTATCGCCCGAACTGCCCCGTGGCCGGCAACATGCTGACTCTGTATCACATTTGCGAGAATAACCAATGAGTTTTTATCACCATACGTTTCATATTCCGGTTATGGGCACCGGACATTCCGTTGATACCCCCATTCGCGTTGCACCACTTGGCATTTCTTCGGTGATTTCCCTCGTCGATGATCTCCTGCTTGAAAAAATCCGGCGCTACTATGTAGAGCAATTTCAACTCCCGGCCATTCCTGTTCCCTGGAATGTCGAAGATGGACGTGCGAAACGAGTCACCGCCTACATGGAAACCGTCAAAGAGATTGTTCAACTAAAATTTGACGCGATCAAGCGGTTGTCTTTTTTCGCGGGTAACGACAAGAAAAAATATTTCGACCTGCTTCCAGACACCGCGCCTCTCAAACAAGCGTATGAACAAATGCTGCGTATGGCCGCCGGCCCCCAACGCTCCGCGATGGAGCATGACCTCACCGAGCGAATGACTCCCGGTTCCATCGGCGTCAATATCATGGTGAAGTTGGACAAGATGAATTACAACGCCGTGGGAACATTGATGAGCGAAGAATTCAGCGACGCAAAATCCGCCCTCCGCGGATACGCCAACTGCAGTCTTGCATCCAGCATTATTTTTTCCGCGGGTATCAACCAAACCTTGTTCGGCTACATGACTCGGTTCCGTGATTTTTACAGGGATGCTACCGGCGAGATTAAGAAAAAGATTATCTTGAAGGTCAGCGACTTCCGCTCCGCGTTGATTCAGGGGAAGTTCATGGCGAAGAAGGGATTGGAAGTATACGAGTTCCGCATTGAATCGGGTTTGAATTGCGGCGGGCACTTGTTCGCGTCCAACGGCGAGTTGCTACCATCGCTTCTCCAGGAGTTCAAAGAAAAACGTGAACAGCTTGCCGCGGAATTCCAGCCGATGATCCAGCGGTTTTACAAAGAAATGGGCTGGGAATATCCCGAAGCAGCAAAAGACCACCGCGCGCTCGTCACCGTTCAGGGCGGCATCGGGACGCATGGCGAAGTCCGGCGTTTACAGGAAGATTTCGGAATGGATATGACCGGTTGGGCGAGCCCGTTCTTGTTGGTCCCGGAAGCAACCTGTGTCGATAACACGACACGAGAACTGCTGCGCCGGGCGAAAGAGGAAGATTTGTATGTAAGCGATGTCTCTCCTCTCGGAATTCCGTTCAACAATGTCCGGAATTCCGGTTCCGAACTCTGGACGCGCAAGCGCATCGAATCCGGCAGCCCCGGTTCACCCTGTCCGAAGAAATTTCTCGTCTCGAACACCGAATACACCGAACGTCCGATCTGTCCTGCCTCTTCGGAATATCAACAGAAAAAGCTGCGGGAAATCGATGCTCTCGATCTTCCGGAACCCGAGAAACGGTATAAGAAAGCTCTGGTGATGGAAAAGACGTGCATTTGCGACCATCTCGGCAATGGCGCGTTGATCGCGCTCGGCATCGAGGAAGAGCGCAACGCCCCGCAATCGATTTGCCCCGGGCCGAACATCGCGTGGTTCGACCGCATCTACACGCTCAAAGAAATGGTCGATCATATCTACGGTCGCGGCCCATCGCTGGTTCCCCCTGAGCGGCCGCATATGTTCGCCAAGGAGATCGTGATGTATGTCGACTATTTCGAATCGTTGGTCGCGCGGTGCACGTATACAACACGTGAAGTGAAAACATTGCGTGAGTATTACAAGAACATGGAAGACGGGATGGCATTTTGTTTGAAGATAGCGGAGCGTGAGCCATTCCACAATGAAAACCTAGCTTCTATCCCTCCCTGTGTTGAACACCAGCGCTCGCGGATGCGGCAAACCGTTGTCAAGTTTGAAGAACAAGTAGAGTTGGTTTCGGGAAAAGCCGGCGTCGTTGTTGCGGCAAGCCTGTGACACGATTGATATCGCAGTTTTTTGAAACTCCCTCAGTCAATCTTCGAATAGCCTGCCCCTAAACTGAACCTGCAACTCAGTTCAATCCGCACGGATCGAAATCCTGTTGACCGCATCATCAAGTTCAGAGTCCTCCACACTCTTGTAAAACTTGGATTTGTTTGCTACATTGGGTTAACAAAACGCAAATCCACCCGATACAAACCTTTACGATTTGTTACAAATATGTAACAATGGACCGATTCGCCGGTGGTTTTGCGGTACGTTGAGTTTCGATTTTGTTGATTTTTGCATTGCCCCGTGGTGTAACTGGCAACACGCCTGACTCTGGATCAGGAAAGTCTAGGTTCGAGCCCTAGCGGGGCAGC
>CAYIBG010000080.1:0-4247 GCA_964361365.1 uncultured Ignavibacteriaceae bacterium
GGAGAGCGGAGTGAAATTCAAGAGCAAAGAAGTCAAAGGTGTGACCGTCATCGAGCTGACCGGGAACGTGATGGGAGGGCCGGACGCCACCGCGCTCAACGATCAATTGCACAAACTGATTGATGACATGAAAAAAAGGATCGTGGTCGATTTGAGCGATGTCAAGTTTATCAACAGCTCGGGACTTGCCATGCTGATCGGCGGGCTGAATACACTCCGAAAGTCCGGCGGCGAGATGAAACTTGCCCGCGCGTCGGACAAGATCGAAAACCTCCTCGAGATGACAAAGCTGAACACTGTATTCGATATTCATAAGACGGTCAACGAGGCGGTCACAGCGTTCAAGTAGGCGCGCCCGTCGCCGTTGTTATCCCCGATTCACACACGCCGCAAAATCTCATGCCTCTCCATTCAAACCCCGTATTCATTGCCGTCGCTGGTAACATTGGAGCCGGTAAATCGTCCCTCACAAGCCTTCTCGCAGAACGATATCATTGGAAGCCTTACTACGAATCCGTGGAGGACAATCCGTATTTGTCAGACTTCTACGGCGACATGCACCGATGGTCTTTCCATCTCCAGATTTATTTCCTGTCTCATCGATTCCGGTACCAAAAGCTGATTGCCGAATCCTCTGAATCCGTCATCCAGGACCGATCCATTTATGAGGACGCTGAAATATTCGCGAAAAATCTGTTCGATATCGGGAAAATGGACAAGAGGGATTACGACAACTATGTGGCACTCTTCCATGTCATGATGGAGTATCTCCGCCCGCCAGACCTGATGGTGTATCTCCAGGCCTCTGTGGACACGTTAGTTGGACAAATCTCGAAGCGGGGAAGAGATTTTGAGCAGGGAATTCAGCGCTCGTATCTCGAGCAATTGAATCTGCTTTACGATGACTGGATTCGCCGCTACAACATCGGAAAGGTCCTTGTTGTCCCCGCGGACAACCTGGATTTTGTTCACCGTAAGGAAGATTTTGAATACGTCGCGGGACTCGTCAGGGACGCTCTGCCCCAAATGGAGCTTTTCGAGCGATAACCTCCTGCTACTTGCTTTTCCCTGTCAGCAAGCGCTCGTACATCTTCTTATTCTTCAGCAAAGTCGTTGCAACCTGGAGCTGGCGATCATCGCCGAAGGATGATTCGATCCTCGCTTTTTCTCCCTTGATTCTCCCTATAATTTCTGTCCGCAGCACACTTTTCAGCTCGTTGCGATAACGGTCCATCATCCTATTTTTTTCGGCTGCGATAAGGCCATCGACTTTTTTCGCCTCATCAAAAAAAGCCGGCCCAAAGCGGGACTTTTCGGCCGCCTCCCTGAGTTCCTTCAGCCTTAGCTCCACTTCTTCCTGAAAATCGAATTTCTTTTCTTTGAGAAATTTTTCGAAATCACTGAGAATCTCGGGCGTCACCTGGAAGTTGTCTGCGAGGTTCCTGTGTTCGGTGGCAAATTTATTGGCATATTTAAACAGCATCGACTTTCGGTAAAGTTCGCTAACAAGCTTGTTGTCTTCTTCTTCTGTTACAACGCTATCCGGCTGGATTCCTCCGCCCTCGAGAACCTTTCTGTTGTGAGCGGTCCGGAATTCACGCTTGAGACTGTCCGCAAACGTCACAACGTTCCCGTCACGAGTGCGATGCGAATAATCGATTTCCTGGATACACCGCCCGCTTGGGGTGTAATAGCGCGCCGTCGTAATTTTCAAGGACGAATTGTCCGAAAGTCGCGTGATCGTCTGCACCAGGCCTTTTCCAAAAGTGCGCGAGCCCACGATGACTCCCCTGTCGAGATCCTGGATTGCCCCAGATACGATCTCACTCGCACTGGCTGTTCCACGATTGACGAGCACGACCAGCGGCACGTCAACAAGCATGGGTTTTTCTGTGGAATAGTATTTTCGATCGGCGTCGCCCCTTCGGCCGCGGGTCGAGACAACCAGACTGCTTTCCGCAAGAAACTTCGCAGATGTTTCAACCGCTATGTCGAGAAGTCCTCCCGGATTATCACGGAGGTCGAGAACCAGGCCTTTCAACTCCCCTGTCACCCGCAGATCCTTCAGTGCGTTTCTCAGGTCATCTCCGGCTGTCCGTGAAAACCGCTCCAGTCGAATATAACCGAGGCCCTTTTCAACGTAGCCCGTATACGTAACATTCCGCACCGGTATTTCCTCGCGCATAAGTGCAAACTCCAGTGGTTCAATAGCTCCTTCCCGTTCTATTTTCACCCTCACCTCGGTTCCAGGCGCACCGCGAACTAGTTGCCGGACGTCTTCGAGCGACGACCCCACCACCCTCTTCCCATCGACATCGACGATCCTGTCTCCCACTTCGATGCCTTGCCTGGCCGCAGAAAAACCCTCCATTAAACTAATGACGGTGATCATCCCGTCCCTGTTTCCAATGGTTATCCCCACGCCACCGTACTTCCCCGTGGTGACAAGGTCAAGTTCGTCGCTTTCCTTCTCACCAATATACACCGTGTAGGGGTCCAGCGTTTTGAGCATTCCATCGATGCCGGCGCGCATGAACCGATCGGGGTCCACATCGTCCACATAATTGATCGCGATTTCTTTGTACACTTTCCCGAAAACGTCAATACCCTTGTTGATCCGCAAGAACAGGTCGTTATCGGCATTCCCGGAAAAACCGAGCATGAGAAACCCTGCGACAAGAACACTGACATAGATGACGTTTCGCCGCTTCATATCCTTCCTTTCACGAGATTATGCTTTTTGAGAGACGATTTTTTCAGTTTTTTGCCAGATCGTGTCCTGTATTGTCTCTACGGACTGCACCGCATCGATGATGACGAAGCGCTTTTCGTGGCGGGCGAGGTGAAGATATCCTTCGCGAACTTTCTCGTAGAATCCCTGGCCGTTAGATTCCATACGATCTTTTCCTGATTTTGACCGTTGCATCCGTTTTTCCACTTCAGGGAGAGGCAAATCCAGGAAAAAGGTCAAATCGGGAACCAAGCCGGAAGTGGCGAGCTCATGAATGGCCGCAATCGCTTCCTTCATAAGACCCCTGCCCCAGCCCTGGTAGGCGGTCGTGGAGTCGTAAAAACGATCACAAATCACGATCATGTTGCCTTCCAACCCCGGCTTCACGACTTCTTCCACGAGCTGCGCCCGGCTCGCGGAGAAAAGAAACAACTCGCTCGCGTCCGTCATTCCAGAAGACTCTTTGTCCAAAAGAATGGACCGGATTTTTTCCCCGATTTCGGTCCCTCCCGGTTCGCGAAGAACCAGCACGTTGAAATTCTTTTGGGAAAGTCGCTCGGAAAGAAGCCGAACCTGCGTGGACTTGCCGGAAAAATCTAAACCTTCGAAGGTGATGAGCATTGAACCAAATGAGCTACGCCGACATCTCTTTTGAGGCAAAGTAACAATTTTCACACTCTTATGCAAACAAAGTCCGTCCAACGACCGGGCCTTCTGAAATGACGCTTGGTTGCGCGTCTGTCATTTTTTCGCTACTTTTTGGTCAGGCAAACGATCAGTCCCGCCGCCCGTTGCAAGGATGCCCAAGGCAAAAAAGAAACATACCCGGCCAACATCTCGACCTCCCGCTGCTCAAGCTTTAAAACCTCCCGACCAGAAACGGATTGAATCCCGCGAAGAGGACGCCCTGCTCATCGCGAGGGCCCTCAAAGGCGACCAAAGCTCGTTCAGACGATTGCGTCAAAAGTACCACGACGCAATTTACAACCTGATTTTTCGGATTGTGCGTGACAAGCAAGAGGTAGAAGACTTGACCCAGGAGGCTTTTATCAAAGCGTTCACTTCCCTGCCAAGTTTTAACGAGGAATACGCCTTCTCCACCTGGCTCTACAAGATCGCCACCAACAACTCGATCGACCACATCCGCAGGAAGAAACTCCATACGTTTTCCATTGACAAACCGATCGAATCCAAGGATAGCGATTACAGCTTCGAACTCCCTGATTCGGGAACCGGAGCAGATCAGGACATGATCACCGCCCAACGCAAAAGGATGCTTGACGAGGCTATCCATGGTTTGCCACCAAAGTACAAACAAGTTATCATTCTGCGCCACATGGAGGAAAAGGACTACCAGGAAATAGCGAAAATGCTTCATCTCCCCCTTGGGACCGTGAAAGCCCACATTTTCAGGGCGCGTGAGATGCTCTACAGGGCCCTTCGGAAGAAAATGAGGCATTTCTAAAGTTTTATGTAACCACCACCCGTGTTTTCCGTAATAAAATAAGGGCCTTTG